>NZ_JBAIZF010000004.1:0-96102 GCF_036762875.1 [Clostridium] cellulosi
ACTTCTAAACAAAAAACATGGCCTACAGGGTATTTCCTTATCCCTAATAAACCATGTTTCCTAAAAGTACTTTATTTACTCCCTCTCAAACATTTGAAAAATGAAAGGAGTTTATTTGATGTAGACAACCTTAAAAAGCCGCTTAAATTTCACTTCTGCCTTCAAGTGCCTTTAATAGGGTCACCTCATCTGCATATTCAAGTTCACCGCCCGCGGGCAGCCCATATGCTATACGGGTTACCTTTACCCCAAGCGGTTTTACAAGACGTGATACATACATGGCGGTAGCTTCGCCTTCAACGTCCGGATTTGTGGCCATAATAATCTCTTTTACCCCGCCGTTTTTGATACGGGCGAGCAATTCCTTGATTTTAAGCTGTTCCGGACCGATTCCGTCCATTGGCGAGATAACGCCGTGCAAAACATGATATAACCCGTTGTAATCACGTGTGCGTTCGAACGCCACGACATCGCGCGGGTCCTCTACAACACAGATTATTGAACTGTCCCGAGAGGGGTTTGAGCAAATACCGCAGACCTCTGCGTCGGTCAGATTCTGGCATATTTTGCAGCAGTGCATACTCTTTTTCGCTTCTACAATAGCGCGGGCAAATTGGTCCGCCTGCTCCTGCGTGCCATTGAGAATGAAAAATGCCAGTCGCTGCGCTGTTTTATGCCCGATTCCGGGGAGGCGCTCAAACTGCTCAATAAGCTTTAGTAATGGTGCCGCGTAGTATGCCATACTCGCTCCTTAAAACAGCCCGGGCAAGTTTAGCCCCTGTGTTACCTTTGACATTTCTTTTTCAGATTCTTCATCAACCTTGCGGATAGCCTCGTTGACCGCAGCGGCAATCGTATCCTGCAGCATTTCGATGTCATCAGGATCTACAATTTCAGGTTTTAATTCGATAGCTTTGATTTCCCGCTTGCCGGTAATGGTGACCTTGACCATGCCGCCGCCGGAAGTTACATCAAAAGTCTTTTGCTCAAGCTCTTGCTGAATTCGAGCCATTTCTTCCTGCATTTTCTGCGCCCGTTTTATCATGCTGTTCATGTTTGAAACGCCGCCGCCATATCCCTGCGGTAATCTTGCTTTCATACAAAAACCTCCAAAACCTAAGCTGATATTATTACTGATTTATTTTTCCTTAACCTCAATGCCGGCCTTGCTTGCGTTTTCAATAATCTCGTCAAGCCCGTCCGGTTTCTGCCTCTTTGCAGTCTCAAGTCCCTTTTTAAAGATACCCACTTTATATGGTTTGCCGGTAATACGCCTTATTGTATCGACGAGGGGCCGCTGGTGCTCCTGACTTCTGATAAGTCCCGCGAAAAGCGTGTTGTTCGGGTCGATGAGCACAAATCCGCCCCTTATAATCGCCGAGGACTCCCTCAAAACGCCAAACAACGGCGGGTCGCTCTTTTTCAGCTCCTCCAAAATCTCTGCCCAGCAGTCAAGAGGAACGTCTGCGCTTGAATCCGTCGACGGCAGCCCTTCCCTTGGCGGGAGGCCGCCCAAAGGTTCTTGTTTTGGTCGGCCGCTTTCAGCCTTCTCAATCTTCGGCTGCGGCGTTTCCGCCGGAATCTCTTTCGGCGCGTCCTGAACTGGCGGCGCGGCAGATTGTGCAGCTGATGGTGCAGCGGGCGCCGCAGTGAAATTACCGGATTTGAGCTTTTCTTCAAGCGCCTCAATCCTGCGCAGAAGCGCGGCCTTTGAGGTGTCAAGCTCCGGATTGCAAAGCCGGAGCAAGCATGTTTCAATATATACCCTGCCGGATGAGCTGCGTTTGAGCAGTTCAAGCGTCGATTGCAGCGTGTCAAGGGCATGCAGAATGGCTTCAAGTGAAAATCCGTCTGCTGTCTTCTGCAGTCTTTCGCGCTCATCGGTACGGCAGTTTATCACTTCAAACGGGTCCTTGACTGATTTGACAATCATAATGTCTCTAAAATGCGCAATCAGCTCTTCACAGAGCCTTTCCATATCCTTAGCATAGGCATAAAGCCTGTCAATAACACTAAGAGCCGCGGCGCTGTCTCGGTTTTTCACAGCGTCGGACAGCTCAAAAAGGTATTCCCGGGAAGTCAGCCCTGCTGTCTGCGCAACTCTTTCCTCGTCAACCGTACCGCCGATACCGGCGCACTGGTCGAGCAAAGACAGCGCATTTCTAAGGGCGCCGTCAGAAATCTTCGCTATCATCTCAGCGGCGGCGGGAGTGAGGTCGATTTTCTCCTGCTGCGCCACATATTGAAGCCTTGCGACGATATCCGGTATCGGAATCCTCCGGAAATCAAAGCGCTGACATCTCGACATTATTGTTGCCGGAATCTTATTAACCTCAGTTGTCGCAAGAATAAAAATAACATAGGCGGGCGGCTCCTCAAGCGTTTTCAGCAGGGCGTTGAACGCGCCTGTTGAAAGCATATGCGCCTCGTCTATGATATAAACACGGTATTTTGAGCTGGCAGGTGTGTAAACCGTCTCCTCCCTTAGCTCACGGATATTGTCGACGCCGTTGTTGCTCGCAGCGTCAATTTCTACAACGTCCAAAAGGCTGCCAGCATCAATGCCGCGGCAGTTTTCACATTCATTGCAGGGGTCGCCGTCGTGAGGGTTAAGGCAATTTACAGCCTTCGCGAATATTTTTGCGCAGGTAGTCTTACCGGTCCCCCTCGAGCCGGTAAAAATGTAGGCGTGGGCAATCCTGCCCGCCGCAATTTCATATTTGAGCGTCGCTGTAATATTTGGCTGCCCCGCAACGTCCTCAAACACGCGAGGCCGCCATTTGCGGTAAAGCGCCTGATACGTAAGACAGACCCCCAAATAGTAAAATAGTGATAATGCTCCCGAACATGCAGGCAAAGACAAATCCCGCGGCGCCCGGCGAAATCCGCTTAATGCTGCTCGGTTCCCCGCCTGACATGGTTCACGGCACGCCGCCGCACGGGCTGCCCTCACCTGCATGTTCCGGCGCACTATCACGCCGACCCAATACATTATAATACATCACAACGGATAAGGCAACCGAAATTTTTATCCTGACACGCAAATTTACATAGAAGTCAAAGCCTTTTTAACTAAAATTTAAAAAAATGCTTGCAAAAATTCCGATTTTAATATATCCTTTCATTATAGCCGCTTATTTGGAATATATTGGTATCATATGCTTTGATATAAATCTACAACGGAGGAATTAATTTGGGCATAGATTGCTGCCCTTGCAGCAAAAAGAAATGTCCGCGCCGCGGTGACTGCGCCGCATGCAGGGAACATCACAAAACTTCCAGATACCTTCCCGCCTGCGAAAGAAATACACTATTTGAACAAAAAAAGAAAGCGCGATAAATAAAAAAGGAGAGTAAACAGATGGGGCTCAAAGTTGAAAATGCTTCAAAACGGTTAGGCGGAAAAACCGTAGTGGACAACCTTTCCTTTGAACTCGACAAGCCCGGCGTTTTTGGGCTGTTGGGAACAAACGGCGCCGGAAAAACCACTACAATCCGCATGATTCTGGGCATTCTTGAAAAAGACAGCGGAAACATTACTTGGAACGGCAAGCCTGTAAAACGCGAGGATGTGCGCTTTGGATATCTGCCGGAAGAGCGCGGGCTTTACCCTCAGATTAAAGTGCGCGACCAGTTGCTTTATTTTGCTAAACTGCGTGGGCTGAGCCGCGAGAAAGCCCTTAAAAACATTGACTATTGGATGAAAAGGCTCAATGTCACCAAATACTATGATATGCGCGCCGAGCAGCTTTCAAAGGGCAATCAGCAAAAGATTCAGCTTATACTTTCCATACTGCATGACCCGGACCTTGTGGTGCTCGACGAGCCTTTAAGCGGCCTTGACCCTGTCAACGCCGACCTGTTTAAATCGGTAATACTTGAGCTTGTGGAAAAAGGAAAGTATATCGTAATGTCAAGCCACCAGATGACATCAGTCGAGGAATATTGCCGCGACATTCTGCTGCTCGTCGACGGCAAAACCGTGCTGTCCGGCAATCTGCGTGAAATCAAGCACAGCTATGGGCGCAACAACCTTTTTATCGGCTGTGATTACGATATTATTCCAAAGGCTACAGAATTGGGCATGACACTTGTCAACCGCACCGCCTCTGGTTTTGAACTGCATATCAAATCAGAAGAAAGCGCTTATTCGCTGCTCAAGTATCTGCTTGACCAAGGCGTCGCCATTGATAAATTTGAAATCCGCGAACCTACGCTGCATGAAATATTTGTGGAAAAGGCGGGTGAACGCAAATGAAGCGCATTTTAACCGTTCTGGGCTTTACATTTCGGGAACAGGCACGCAAAAAGTCCTTTATAATCAGCACCGTTATTACTTATCTTCTAATTATTCTCGTCATGTGCATTCCGAACATCGTAAACGCATTTTCTAATTCATCAGATAGCGGCAGCACATCAGGCGGAAAAAAGGGCATTGAAAAAAGGGACGTTTATGTTATCGACGTCGGAGGCTTATTTTCTGGCAGCACCGACATCTTGTCATCCGCCTCGGACAAGCTCAATTTCATATTCAAAGAGCCATCGGAAAAATCCGCTCTCATAAACAAGATAAAAGATAACGGCGATTTGAGCCTCATTGAGCTTACTTTAAACAACGGCGTCCCATCGTTTAACCTTTATGTGAAAAGTGTAATGAGCAACGCATCAAGCGGCGACGAATTGGCCTCGGTTGTCCGCAGAGCGTATAATACTAAGGTGTTAAAGGAAGCAGGAGTGGCGTCCCAGGTTACTGATAAGGTTGCCGCAGATATAAGCTATTCAAGTATTCCCGTCGGGAAAGGCACTATAGGCGGCATGTTCGGCAGCTTTGCCGTAACAATTTTGCTGTTCTTCGCCATATATATGTTTGGATACTGGGTTGCCATGTCGATAGCGTCGGAAAAGACTTCCCGCGTCATGGAAGTCCTCATTACCTCAACAAAGCCGTCCCATATCGTCATCGGAAAGAGCCTCGGCATGGGACTGCTCGGGCTGTGCGATATGCTGGGCCTTATTATTGTCGCCGCCATCGGATACTTCTTTGTCTACCCAAAGGATTTTGCGCTCGGCGGCATGTCCATAAACCTCGGCTTTTCACCTATGGCTGTAATTATGATGATCGTTTACTTCATCTTCGGATTTGCCCTTTACGCGATGTTTAACGCTGTATGCGGAGCTACTGTCAGCAAAGCCGAGGACATACAGCAGGCGGTTATGCCTATCTCCATAATCTCCATCGCGTCGTTCTATTTTGCCTATATGACGTCAATGTCGCCGGAAAGCCCCGCCGCAATAGCAGCCTCTCTCATTCCGTTCAGTGCGCCGTTTTCAATGCCATCGAGAATGGTTTCCGCCAATGTTCCGGCGTGGCAGATTATACTTTCCCTGCTCCTTCTTGCCGCATCTGCTGTTTTAATGTGCTGGATTTCAATAAAACTCTACTCCTCTGCGGTTCTTCACTACGGCAAGAGGCTTAAGATATCAGAACTTGTCCGCATGTCAAAGTCTAAATAAACTGCAAATGAATAAGTCTTAAGCGTACTGGATATAATTTTATTAACGTCTATTAGGGAGTTGGGGACATGAAAGCATTTATTGATCGGGACGGCTGCATTGCCTGCGGGCTTTGCGTCGAAACCTGTCCTGATGTATTCAGATTCGCTGACGACGGTTTCGCGGAGGTTTATGTCGACGACGTGCCGGCAGGCCAAGAGGATAAGGCAGTTGAAGCTCAGGAAAACTGCCCGACCAGTGTTATTACCGTTAAAGAAGAGTGATTTAGGCAAAATTATACCGCTATACTGTATAAGCCTTCCTATTTAGCGGAAGGCTTATACTTTATTCCAAAGTTTATTTTGATATCAATATATATGCGGATTTTACTGATTTTGGTCTGGTTTTTATTTAAATTACATAATTTTTGAAATATCCAAACATGAACAAATATATGTTTTACTTGTTGTATTTATATTTCCAGTGTGATAGAATTATGCAATTAAATTAATCAAAAGAATTGGTGGTAGTAAATGATTAATTTAAAAGATATTTTGATCGGGAAACCAGTAAAATACAGTGAAATGTCAAAGGAAAAGTTATCCCGCGTTTGGGGTCTTCCCATAATGGCTTCAGATGCCGTTTCCTCCGTTGCTTACGCTTGCGAAGAAATATTGCTTGTGCTGGTTCCGGCTGTTGTAGCGCTTCATGCCCCCCAGCAGACAGCATATCGCTATGTTCTCGGCGTAACTCTGCCTATTATTCTGCTCCTTCTTATCCTCGCATTTTCATATTCGCAGATAATAGACCATTATCCAAACGGCGGTGGAGCATATGTTGTTTCAAAAGAAAACCTCGGCAAATACCCGTCGCTTCTCGCCGCAGCTGCGCTTATCATCGACTATATCCTGACAGTCGCCGTTAGCATATCCTCGGCCTCGGCGGCTATTGCATCGGCCTTTCCGTTTCTCAACAGCTACAAGATTGAGATGTCTCTGATTTTTGTCGCCATTATAACCCTCGGTAACCTGCGCGGTGTACGAGAATCCTCAAAAATGTTTGGTCTGCCAACCTACATATTCATCTTCTCAATGCTTATTATGGTCGGGACAGGACTGTTCAGAGTTTTCACCGGTACACTTCATCCTATTGTCTATGATTCGGCACAGCACATCAGCAATTTGAAGGATACCGCTGAGGGCATCGGCGCCTTTATACTGCTGAGAGCCTTTGCTTCCGGATGCTCCGCCCTCACCGGTGTTGAAGCTGTCAGCAACGCTGTTCCGAACTTTAAGGAACCGTCTCAGCGAAACGCCAAACACGTGCTGTATATGCTCGCCGGTATCATTATGCTTATTTTCGGCGGAACCACAATCCTTGAATACAACCTGCTGGTTATCCCACAATCCGGCGTTACGGTAATATCCCAGATTGCAAACGCGGTATTCGGCCATACATTCATGTATTACGTCATTCAGATATTTACAGCACTTATCCTCATCCTTGCCGCAAATACCTCTTATAATGGTCTTCCTTTTCTTTTATATATTCTGGCCCATGACGGCTATGTGCCGAGACAGTTCTCACACCGCGGCACAAAACTCAGTTTTTCAAACGGCATACTGGTCATCTGTTTTGCGGCGGCAATACTGATTGTCGTGGCAAAGAGCAATGTCCACAACCTTATTCCAGTCTATTCCATAGGCGTTTTCATATCCTTTACCCTGTCCCAGTACGGCATGTATAAAAAATGGATTAATTCAAAGGCAAAAGGCTGGCAGTATAAGTCTTGGATAAACTTTTTCGGCGCGTTAATTACGTTAATCTGCCTGTTCGTCGAAATTATTGCCAAGTGGACAGAAGGCTCATATATACTCCTTATCGTCCTGCCGATTCTTATTTTCTTGATGATAAGGATAAAGAAGCATTACACTTATGTCGGCAAACAGCTTGAACTTAAAGAGTTTTACCCATACTATGACAGCAAAAAGTCGCATAAGAGCCAGTGCATTGTACTCGTTCAGACCATAAACAAATCGCTGCTTAAATCCCTCAACTACGCCAACTCGATTTCGGACGATATTGTAGCGCTCCATATCTGCCGCCACCCCGACCATGCTGAGGAACTGCGCAAACAGTGGGACAGCCTCCATCTGCCTATTAAACTTGAGGTAATCCTGACGCCCTATCACGATATCATAAAGCCGCTGGACGAGTATATCTGGGAACGCGAAAGCAAGCTGGACCACGGCGAAAACCTCTCGGTCATTATTGTAAAGTTTATCTCAGAACACTGGTACGACGCGATACTGCACAACCAGACAACATACTTTATCGAGCGTATTCTCAGCCGCCACAAGAACGTCTCGTCAATCATCCTGCCCTTCCATTACAGGCCTGATGTTCAGCACACGCCGGACGACATCGAATACATCGAAAAGCGGCTGGGCGGGTCGGACGATGAAAAAGACGATGAGAAAAAATAATATAAGAGTTTAAACTGCTTAAATCTTCAGCAGGGCATATTCAAAACCTGAATATGCCCTGCTTTTTTATTATTCTCTTAAAGGTTAAACCACACTCCGATTGGCGCCGCAGATTTTTAACCATAGGCAGATAAATTGTCGAAAACATTCGCTGTCTGCCCCCTTTTAAATCTCAAATCCATAAATTTTAACTTTGCAAGAATAAATCGGCAAAGATTACTGGATAATAATTGGGACAAATTGATTTTGTCCGCAAGAATCATTATCCGTTAAATCACATTCGCTTTAATTGTTAAATTTTTACTTAACTTTTATTTACACGCTCACGGCAAAGTGATAAGATATAAGGTGAGTGGAAATAAATGCCATAAAGATATTTAAAGTAAGGGGGAATGTTCCATGGCAAGAATGATGAAAACCATGGACGGAAATACGGCTGCCGCACATGTTGCCTATGCCTTTACCGAAGTTGCAGGTATATATCCTATAACGCCATCATCCGTTATGGCTGAACTCGTGGACAAATGGTCTGCCGAAAACCGGGAAAACATATTTGGACAAAAGGTCAGCGTCGTGGAAATGCAGTCCGAGGCAGGCGCGTCGGGAACTGTTCACGGGTCGCTTACAGCGGGCGCCCTGACAACCACATTTACCGCGTCACAAGGGCTTCTTCTGATGATTCCTAATATGTATAAGATCGCGGGTGAGCTTCTGCCCGGGGTTATCCACTGTTCTGCCCGCGCGGTGGCGTCCCACGCGCTTTCCATCTTTGGTGACCACAGCGACGTTTATGCCTGCCGTCAGACCGGATTCGCCATGCTCTGTTCCGGCAACGTGCAGGAGGTTATGGATCTTGCCGCCGTCGCCCACCTTTCAGCGATAAAAGGCAGGGTGCCTTTCCTGCATTTCTTTGACGGTTTCAGAACTTCCCATGAGGTACAGAAAATAGAGGTCTGGGATTATGAGGACCTCAAGAGCATGGTAGATATGGACGCCGTCGAAGCCTTCAGAAAGCGCGCCCTTAACCCGGAACACCCGGTGCTGCGCGGAACGGCCCAGAACCCCGATATTTTCTTCCAGGCGAGAGAGGCTTCAAACAGCTATTACAATGCCCTTCCGGCTGTCGTCGAGGAATACATGAACAAGGTAAACGCCAAAACCGGGAAGGACTATAAGCTGTTCAACTATTACGGTGCCCCCGACGCGGAAAATATCATCATCGCCATGGGTTCCGCATGCGATACCATTGAGGAAACAATAGATTACCTGAACGCAAAAGGCGGGAAATACGGCCTTGTCAAGGTGCACCTCTACAGGCCCTTCTCGGCAAAGCACCTGATTGCCGCTATTCCAAAGACGGTCAAGAAAATTTCCGTCCTCGACCGCACCAAGGAGCCGGGTGCCTTAGGCGAGCCCCTTTATCTTGACGTCACCGCCGCACTTGACGACAGCGAATTCAGCGATATCCCGATTTATCAGGGGCGCTACGGCCTCGGCTCAAAGGACGTGACACCCGGCCAGATCATCGCTGTTTACCGCAACGCAGAAGCCGCTGCTCCAAAGAAGCATTTCACAATCGGTATTGAGGACGACGTAACCAACCTGTCCCTTGAGGTCACTGAAAACCCCGACACCACCCCAGAAGGTACCCATTCCTGCAAATTCTGGGGCCTCGGTTCCGACGGTACGGTCGGCGCGAACAAAAACTCCATTAAGATTATCGGTGACCATACTGACCTGTATGCACAAGGTTACTTCGCATACGACTCCAAGAAGTCCGGGGGCGTTACGATCTCACACCTGCGTTTCGGCAAAAAGCCTATCAAGTCAACTTACCTTGTGAGCAAGGCAGACTTTGTCGCCTGCCACAATCCTTCCTATATCGACAAATATGAAATGGTCGAGGACTTGAAACCGGGCGGCATATTCCTTTTAAACTGCCAGTGGGATCAAGCGGAGCTGGAGAAACACCTGCCCGCAAGGGTAAAAAGGTTTATTGCAAAAAACAATATTCAGTTCTACACCATTGACGGTATCGGCATTGCAAAGGAAATAGGCCTCGGCGGCCGTATCAACACGATACTGCAGGCTGCGTTCTTCAAATTGTCGAATATAATTCCGGCCGACGACGCCATCAAGTTTATGAAGGACGCCGCGACAAAGTCCTACGGCAATAAGGGCGAAAAGGTAGTCGCGATGAACCATGCCGCAATCGACCGCGGCTTTAACGAAACAAAACAAGTAAATGTGCCGCCGGAATGGGCAAACGCCCAAGACGAGCCTGAGGAAAAGGTTGAGGTTCCGGGTGACCGCCCCGAACTCGTCGATTTTGTCAGGAACATTCTTATCCCCGTCAATGCCCAGAAAGGCGACAAGCTGCCTGTCTCCGCCTTCAAGGACGCGGCAGACGGCACATTCCCGCAGGGCTCGGCGGCTTATGAAAAACGCGGTATTGCTGTTGACGTGCCGCAATGGATACCCGAAAACTGTATCCAGTGCAACTTCTGCTCCTATGTATGCCCACACGCCGTTATCCGCCCTGCTGTCCTCAACGAAAATGAGGCCTCCAACGCGCCGGCAGGCATGAAGATGAAAGCGATGACCGGCATGCCGGGCTATAAGTTCGCCATCACCGTTTCAGTGCTCGACTGCACTGGCTGCGGTTCTTGCGTAAATGTATGCCCGGGCATGAAGGGCAACAAGGCCCTTGTTATGCAGCCCCTCGACAGCCAGATAAAGGAGCAGGCCAACTTTAACTACGGCCACGCCCTGCCGGAAAAGCCAGAAGTGGCGGCTAAATTCAAGGTTGACAGCGTAAAAGGCAGCCAGTTCAGGGAACCGTTGCTCGAGTATTCAGGCGCCTGCGCGGGCTGCGGCGAAACACCCTATGCAAAACTCGTCACCCAGCTTTTCGGCGACAGGATGTATATAGCCAACGCGACCGGCTGTTCCTCTATCTGGGGCGGTTCGGCGCCCTCAACGCCTTATACTGTCAACAAGCGCGGTTTCGGCCCGGCATGGGCAAACTCGCTGTTTGAGGACAACGCAGAGTTCGGCTATGGCATGTTCCTCGCCCAGCAGCAAATCCGAGACCGCATTGAAGCCAAACTCAAACAGCTTGTGGATTCGGGCGTAAGCAGTGAAGTAAGCGAGGCAGCAAAGACCTGGACAGAAACCAAAGAGAACGGAAGCGCAAACCGCGAAGCTGCGGACAGGCTCATCCAGGCCCTTGAAAAGATAAAAGATAACCCGCTCGCCGCACAGATTCTCGAGGTTAAGGAATTCATCGCCAAGAAATCAATTTGGATTTTCGGCGGCGACGGCTGGGCATATGATATCGGCTTCGGCGGCCTTGACCATGTTCTCGCGTCCGGCAGAGATGTCAATGTTCTCGTATTCGACACCGAGGTTTATTCAAATACAGGCGGACAGTCATCTAAGGCGACCCCGGCCGGTTCGGTTGCGCAGTTTGCCGCGGCCGGCAAGTCTACAAAGAAAAAGGACCTCGCCGGCATGTTCATGAGTTACGGCTATGTCTATGTCGCCCAGGTTTCAATGGGCGCCGACTACAACCAGTGCATCAAGGCGCTTGTTGAGGCCGAAAGCTACAACGGGCCGTCCATTGTCATCGCCTATTCGCCCTGCATCAACCACGGTATCAAAGGCGGCATGGGTATCTCAATGACAGAGGAAAAACGGGCGGTTGAATCCGGCTATTGGAACCTGTTCCGCTATGACCCGAGACTTGCCGCCGAGGGCAAAAACCCGTTTACACTCGACAGCAAGGCACCGTCCGCCTCTTACCGCGACTTTATCATGGGAGAGGTGCGCTACAACTCCCTGACCCGTACTTTCCCAGAAAGAGCGGAAGTTCTCTTTGCCCAAGCGGAAAGGGAAGCAAAAGAAAGATACGAGAGACTCCTCAAGAAAGCGCAAGGATAATAAAAAGCGTGTCTCTGATTTTGTCATTTATATACGCGAAAATCCCCCGAAAGACTTCTCTTCGGGGGATTTTCATGTCTATAAGCATGGCGTTGTTTCCCAACATTGCGAGGCCTATTCTTCACAATAATTTCCAAGAAAACTGAAGAACGGCAGCTCTTCACTGAAAGCGCCCAGAAGCTTCGCCGTTTTTTGCGCTTTCAGATTGCCTATTACATCAACATAAAAGTAGTACTCAAACGGTGTTTTCGGGTCGGGCCGGGACTCGATTTTTGTAAGATTAAGCCCGTTGAGCGCAAACCGACCTAAGGTGCGGTAGAGGGAGCCTGTAATATGAGGCAGCGAAAAGACGAGGCTTATCTTATTTGCGTTGTCCGGCAGTTCAAATTCTTTTGAGACTGCAATAAACCTTGTGCAGTTGAGGTCTGAGTCCTGAATTGATGGAGCAATTATATCAAGGCCGTACAGATGGGCGCAGTCGGCAGAGGCAATCGCCGCCTTGCTTTTATCGCCGCACTCGGCCACCATCTTTGCCGCCAAAGCCGTGTTGATGTACGGAATCTTGTTTATTCTCGGGTGCTGTTCTAAAAACGAGCGGCACTGCGGAAAGGCATGGGGATGTGAATAGACATTTTTTATATCAGAAATGGACGCTCCGCGCACGCCGACCAGACAGTGCGTCACCGGCAACTGGAGCCCTTTTGCTATATAGCACTTATATTTGAGCAGCAGGTCGTAAACATCTATAACAGAACCCGCCGTAGAGTTTTCCACCGGCAGCACACCGTAATCGGCAGAGCCGTCCTGCAGCGCGCATAAAACCTCGTCCCATTTTTCGACAAACTGAAGCTTGCCGTCGGGATACATCGTCGCTGCCGCTTTGCCCGCAAATGAGCCGGGGACGCCCTGCACCGCCAAGCGGGGCGACTCCACCGGTTTCCGCGGCGATTTTATTTCATTAAAAAAAGCGTTATCCTTGTTGCTTTCGATGGAAAGTATGTCGCGCTGCCTGCTGCGGCTGAGTTCCATAATGAAATTCGTGAGGGCGACAGTATACTGCGCATATTCTTCCGGCGCAGTTTTTTCCGCCTTTGCAAGCACTTCTTTTTCACGCGCAGTGTTCAGTATGGGGATTCCTTCGCGCATCTTGATTCTGGCAATATCATCCGAGACTCTCATCCGTTTTAAAAACAGTTCAAAAAGCAGGGAATCGATTTTGTCAATCTCTTTTCTGGCTTCATCAAGCGTCATATCGGGAACCTCCAAGCATTAAATCGAGCATGCAAAATGATGTAAGCGCTTCCACTACTGGAACAGCCCGCACGGCGACACACGGGTCATGTCTGCCTTTAATCTTTAACTCGGCGTTGCATTTTTTCTCAAGGTCAACGGTTTTTTGTTCTTTAAAAATGGACGGCGTTGGCTTGAACGCAGCGCGGAAAATAATAGGCATGCCTGTCGTTATGCCGCCGAGGATACCGCCGTGATTGTTGGTTTCGGTCTTTACCTTTCCGCCCTCAAAGCGGAAAGCGTCGTTGTTCTCGCTGCCCCTTAAATGGGCGGCGGCAAATCCATTGCCAAACTCGACTCCTTTTACCGCAGGGATACCGAAAATCGCGGCGGAAAGCCTGTTTTCAACGCCGCCGAAAATGGGGTCTCCGAGGCCGCTGGGCAGTCCCATCGCCGCACATTCGACAATGCCTCCGACGGAATCGCAGGACATTCGGGCTTCTTCAATTGCCGCCCGCATTTTCGCTTCCGCCTCAGGGTTGATTACAGGGAAGGCGGAATGTGAAAGCCGCTCTAATGTCTCGATCCCTGGGTCAACGGGGTCAAAAGGTGTATCACAGGTGCCTGCAATGTCGAGAATATGGGCACCAACCGTTACCCCGCGCCTTTTTAATATCGTCCTGCAGATTGCTCCGGCGAAGACCATAGGCGCTGTAAGCCGCCCGCTGAAGTGGCCGCCGCCGCGAAAATCGCTGAATCCGCCGTATCTGGCGACAGCGGAAAAGTCCGCGTGTCCGGGGCGGGGAAACCTTTTTATATCATCGTAATCCGAGGAATGGGTGTCGCTGTTCCTTATGACGGCGCAAAGCGGGGTTCCCGTCGTGTGTCCGTCAACCACGCCGGACAAAATTTCCGGTATGTCGCTCTCCCGCCGCGCAGTCGTCGTTTTGTCCCTGCCCGGAGCTCTCCTCGCCATTTGAGCCGCTATCTCGTCAAAATCTATGGGTTCGCCGGCGGGCAGCCCGTCAATTACGGCGCCTATACCTACCCCGTGGGATTCTCCAAATATAGAGAGTTTAATATTCTCACCTATCATTGACGACATAAGCGCTGCCTCCCAAGCTGTTGTAGTCCTTAAAGAAATCCGGGTATGATTTATTTATGCATTCGCAGCCGTTTATTATGACCTGCCCGCGGCTGCGCATAGCGGCTATCGCCAGCGCCATCACGATTCTATGGTCATTGCAGCCGTCGGCAGTGCCCCCGCGCAGCTCATCTACTCCTTTTATAATAAGCCCGTCCGCGGTCACTTCAACATTGGCACCGAGCGCGCTAAGCCCCTTTGCGATACACTCGAGCCTGTCGCTTTCCTTTATCCTTAACCTTTGCGCGCCGCGGATAACTGTAGTCCCTTTTGACAGCGCGGCAACAGCAGCGATAGGCGGCACAAGGTCCGGAATCTGCGAGGCGTCTATCTCGCACCCCGAAAGGATGCCGCTTCGGGCGCCTTTTGGCGTGACCTTTGCCCCGAATTTAGCCATAACGTCGAGCATTGCCTTGTCGCCCTGCTTGGAATCGGGATTGAGCCCATTGCAGGAGATGTCAGCGCCGAGCGCGCCAGCCGCTATCCAAAAAGCTGCCTGAGACCAGTCAGCCTCCGTTTGAAAATTACAAGCAGTATATTTTTGATTTCCTTTTACAAAATATGACCCGTTTCTGCATTCTATTTCGACGCCAAACCGTTCCATCACGTCTATCGTCAGGTCAACATACCCCGACGATTCGAGCGGCGTCGTCAGTTTTATCACGCTGTCGCCCGGAAGGAGTGGCAGCGCAAGCAAAAGCCCCGTAATAAACTGCGAGCTTATGTTCCCGGGCAGCGAGAACTCGCCGCTTTGGAGCTTGCCGGAGATTTTAAGCGGCAGGCCGCCTTCTGTCTCGCAGCTTACCCCCGCCTTGGGCAGACATTCGAGATAAGGCCCTATCGGGCGCTCAGGCAGCCTTCCTTTGCCGGTGAAAGTTATTTCACTGCCGCTCACCGCCGCAACGGGAATCATAAATCGAAGTGTCGAACCTGATTCCAAACAGTCTATTTTTGGCTTAATTGTACGAAAAGTATTGCTTCCGTCCACTGTAATACGGTTTTCGGAAACCGTCACCCGCGCGCCTAACGCCTCAACCGCCCCGATCGTCGCCTTCATATCGTCTGACATGACAAAGGGGGCTATCTCGGTTCTGCCGACCGCGAGGGCAGCGCAGATTATAGCGCGGTGCGCCGCACTTTTGGACGGCGGCGGCGTAATACTGCCTTTTAGTATACGGGGAGTAATAACTGCACGGCTCATTATTCAACCTCCGAGAAAAAACGGTTAAACTCGCTGTCGCTCACGCGGTATAGGTAGCCTTCGCCGATGTCATGGAGCAACACCAGCGTTATCCCGCCGGCGGAGCGCTTTTTATCGTTCTTCGCGGCCTTTAATATCTCGCTTAAAGGCGCATCGCAAGAAACGGGCAATCCGTTCTTTTCGATGACCCGGGCTATCTTTGAGGCGGTGCCGGGCTTTGTCAGGCCCCGCCTTTCGGCAAACTGCGTTATCGTCACCATGCCGATTGCTACAGCTTCCCCGTGGGTATATTTTTCGTAATTATAAACCTTTTCTATCGCGTGTCCCAGCGTATGGCCGAAATTCAAAAGCATGCGCTCGCCGCTTTCCCGCTCGTCACGCTCGACTACGCGCCTTTTTATGTCTATGTTCCGGCAGATAAACTCCGCGTCCACCTGCATTCCGTCACACAATCTTTCAAACAGCGTCCGGTCTTTTATCAGCGTATGTTTTATCGCTTCCGCCATGCCGTCGGCGAATATGCGCTTATCAAGCGTCTTCAGCGTATCAGGGTCGCATATCACCAGCCGCGGCTGCCAGAAAGCGCCGACAAGGTTCTTGCCTTCACAAAGGTCGACAGCCGTCTTACCGCCGATGGAGGAATCAATTTGCGCGAGAAGCGTGGTCGGCACCTGAATAAAGTCCATTCCGCGCATGAATGTCGCCGCGGCAAACCCGGCGACATCGCCGACTACCCCGCCGCCCAGAGCGATAATTACATCGGAGCGGTTAAAACCATTCTGAGCGAGGAATTCATAGATTCCGATGAGGGTTTTGTGGTTTTTAGAGGTTTCTCCGGCGGGAAAGATATATGTCTTGACGCTAAACCCCGCCTCTTCAAGTGAATTCTTAACCGCTTCAAGGAACAGGGGCGCGACATTGGTGTCCGTAATCACAGCGGCATTTCTCGCTTTTGTGACCTTTGCCGCCAGAGCCCCTGTTTCCCGTAAAAGCCCGTTTTCGACGATTATGTCGTATGGGCGTCCGGTGCTGACATGAATTATCTCGCGCTTCATATAAACCTCCATTAAATTACATTATGTAAAATATTTTTATGGTTCAACAAGATGTATTATTTATCGACACTATCCTTTATTCTCCGTGCTTCTGAGAGCAATTCAAAAAGGGTATTTTTGTCGCCAGCATATGCTGCGTCCCGCAATTTCTTCATATTATTAATCATTATGTCGATTTCACAGCACAGTTCCTCTTTGTTATCGATAAAAAGCTGCGACCAAAGTTCGGGGGTTATATGGGCGACGCGCGAAACATCGCGGTAGCTGCCCGCGGAAAAACCAGAGTGTTCAGGACAGGACGGGCTCATTACATAGGCACAGGCGAGGATGTGCGGGAGCTGAGAGGTAAAGGCGATCATGCGGTCATGGTGCTTCGGCGTGGTTACGACTACTCTCTCGAAACCTGCTGTTTTAATCAGCGCGGACAGCTTTTCTATTACCTCTTCCGACTCGGCGGGGCGCGGCGTCAGAATAAAGCTTGCCCCTTTAAACAGCTCGGCAAAGGAGGCGGAATAGCCTCTGTATTCCGTTCCCGCCATCGGGTGCCCACCGATAAACGTAAAGCTGCCTTCCAAATCGGAATTATACAAGCTTTCGCAAATATGCCCTTTTATCCCGCAGCAGTCCACTACGACTGCTCCTTTTTTGAAATTAGGGGCGTTTTTCTTTACAAAATCAATTATGGCGTCCGGATAAAGGGCGACGAAAATATAATCGCAGTCAAAAAGCACATCAGGCTGTGTGTCAGCGCAGTCAACAGCTCCTTCTTGCCGAGCGCAGTCAATCGTCTGTTTGTCTATATCAAAACCAGCGACGCAGAACCCTGCTCTTTTAAAGGCCTTGGCAAGCGAACCCCCGATAAGTCCAAGCCCCGCCACGCCGATTTTAAAGTCGGTAAAGTCATCTTCTATATCCATCATTCTATGCTCACTTCCTAAAGTTCAGATTGTGCGGTCTCCAATAGCGGCATATTTTTTTACCATCTTCATCACATTGTCAAACTGGTCCGGAGTAAGGGACTGCGCCCCGTCTGACAGCGCCTTTTTGGGGTTGTTGTGCACCTCTATCATCACGCCGTCGGCGCCGACCGCAATGGCCGCTTTTGTGAGAGGCTCGACCAGCCATGGAAGCCCCCCGGCATGGCTCGGGTCAACTATTACCGGCAAGTGTGACAAGCGTTTGAGCACAGGGACGGCACTGATGTCGAGGGTGTTGCGGGTATAGGTTTCAAACGTACGGATACCGCGTTCACAAAGAATAACATTCTCGTTGCCGCCGCTCATAATATACTCCGCGCTCATTAAAAGTTCCTCAATTGTATTGGCTAGCCCGCGTTTTAAAAGAATCGGCTTATCAATTTTGCCCAGCTCCTTGAGCATTTCAAAGTTCTGCATGTTGCGTGCGCCGACCTGGATTATGTCGACGTCCTCGAACAGGGGCAGGTGCTCTACGCTCATAATCTCAGTGACAATCGGCAGACCTGTCTCGCGGCGGGCAATTTTTAAAAGCTCCAGGCCCTCTGCCTTTAGCCCCTGGAACGAATAAGGCGAAGTACGCGGTTTGAAGGCCCCGCCCCGTAGGAAGTTGGCCCCGGCGGCCTTGACGCGCTTGGCCACCTCGATTATTTGCTCCTCGCTTTCCACTGAACACGGCCCTGCAATGACTGCAAGAGATTTGCCTCCAATGTCTACGCCAGGCTTGATATTTATAACCGTATTCTCAGGATGGAATTTTCGGTTTGCCTTTTTATATGGTTCCTGAACACGCTTTACCGCCTCGACAATATCCTGCGCGGCGATAAGGTCGGCGTCAATGGCCGAAGTATCGCCCAAAAGCCCTATAACTGTCGAATGCGTACCGACAGATACGTTCAGCGTAACGCCGTAACCCTCCAGCATCTGCTTAAGTTCATCCACTTTTTCCTGAGGTGCATCATTTTTAATTACAACTATCATAAATATGCCTCCATATCCTGCTGTTCTCGCTTAGGTTGACCGGTCACCCAATATAATTAATGCGTACGCAAAGATTACTGAATAAAGGTAAATAAAAAGCGGAGACTCGTTTCCATGAGCCTCCGCAATAAAGTTTATCCAACAATATCCAGCATACTCATGGACCTAATTTCTTGCAGCAAAAATAACCCGCGCTAAAGTAATAGCCCAGGTAAAACCAACCATAAAATTTGTTTGCTGCTGAAATTGCCATAAAGCACACTGCTTTCCTAAGATGTTATTTACATAATAATATAATTGAATCTGGGTGTCAAGAATTTCTGTAAATATTTTTTCCTTTTGATTACTTTCTAAAATTATCCATAATGCCTTAATATTCGTGTTCAATCACTATTTTATTCCTCATACTGAATTTTGTTGAATAGTGAAGCGCCCTGCTTTTATATGGGCTATAATCACAAAAACCGCATAGATATTATATAAGCTTGTTTGCGGACACCTATCCGTTCTAATTATTTAACAAAGGAGACGACACCGTGGAAGAGATTTTGTCACGAGCCGCCTCGGCAGTATGGGGTATACCGTTGATTGTTCTGCTTTTCGGAACACATATCTTTATGACCATCCGCCTTCGGGGTTTACAAAGGCATGTATTTTACGCCATCCGCCTGTCAGTTTCCAAGGAGGAAGGCGCCTCCGGCGATGTCTCGCCTTTTTCAGCATTGATGACAGCACTTGCGTCTACAATCGGCACAGGCAATATTGTCGGTGTGGCGACTGCCATCGCGGCGGGCGGGCCGGGAGCCGTATTCTGGATGTGGATATCCGGTATCTTCGGCATGGCAACAAAGTACGCGGAGAGCCTTTTGGCGGTGAAATACCGCGTCAAGGACAAAGACGGGAACATGTCGGGCGGGCCGATGTATGTCCTTGAACGGGGCCTAAAAATGAAGTGGGCGGGAAAACTGTTTGCCCTATTTACCTGCATTGCGGCACTCGGGATAGGCTCAATGGTGCAGGCCAATTCGATATCCACGGTGTTCAAAACAGTTTTTGGCGTGCCCTGCGCTGTATCCGGCGCTGTGGCAGCAATCCTCGTGGGATGCGTTATCATCGGCGGCATTAAAAGCATAGCCCGCGTCTGCAACCTTATCATTCCCGCGGCCGGGATAACATTTATCCTGAGTAATCTGATTATTTTGTTTATAGGCAGGTCGACTATTCCGTATACGCTGATGTTGATATTAAAATCAGCATTTCATGGCCAAGCCGCATTCGGAGGGTTTGCCGGCGCCGCCGTCGCCTCAGCCATGAGGTTTGGGATTTCCCGGGGGCTTTTTTCAAACGAGGCGGGGCTCGGTTCCGAACCGATAGTCGCAGCGGCCGCTCAGACAAAGAGCCCAGCCCGCCAAGCACTTATCTCCATGACCGGGACATTCTGGGATACTGTGGTGCTTGCCGCCCTTACCGGGATTATGATAGTCAACTCCGGCATGTGGCTTACCGGTGCGAGCGGAGGGGAGCTTACCTCAATGGTGTTCAACATACTGCCCTGCGGAAATATAATTCTCGCCCTATGCCTTTTTACTTTCGCATTCGCAACCTGCATAGGGTGGTCATATTACGCCGAAAAAGCAGCGGAATACCTTTTCGGCAAAAGGTCAGTAAAGGCGTATAAAGCCTTGTATGTGATATTGATTTTCATAGGTGCAGTTTTTTCACTGGGTGCTGTTTGGAACTTTTCGGATATCAGCAACGCGCTGATGGCAATACCCAACCTTTTCGCCGTAATTACGCTGAGTGGCGTAGTCGTGGAAGAAACAAGAAAAGCAGGGCTCATAAAACAATAATAGAGGTAATTACCACGGGTTATTTTCCGCATCTGCTATAAAAAATAGTTCTGGGTTTAAATATTTTTATTAAATACGCCGCGAATATCATATATTCTTGACAAATAAATAGTCAAAGGGATAAAATATAGTTTAATTGGTATACGTATTTGAAAACAGTTCTTTGGCGTAAACTATGCGATGAGAGAGTGTTGTTATGAAATATAAAGGTCGTAAAAAACTGAGCATAAAGCAAAAGGTACTTATAGCCATCTCTTCAATATTATGTCTTGTCTTGATTGCGGGACTTTGTGGCTATCTCTATTTGAACAGCATGATCAATAAAGTAAACTTCCAAAATCTCAGCTCGAATAATTCAGCGGCGCCGAACAAAGATACAACCGACAATTTTGGGAATCCGCTGATGGCCGACCGAGATGTGCTCAATGTCCTGCTGGTTGGACTGGACAACCGCGAGGATACAACTGAGGGCGGAAGATCCGACAGCATGATTATCCTTTCATTGAACCAGAAGACAAAAAGGATAATTATGACTTCAATTATGAGGGATACATATGTGCCTATCGCCGGCCATGGCAGCAACAGGCTCAACTCTGCATATTCCTTCGGCGGTATGAACCTGCTGATAAGCACTATTCAAAAGAATTTCGATATAAAAATCAACAGATACGTTACAGTTGACTTTGCTAAATTCATCAACATTGTCGACCAGCTTGGCGGGGTCGAGATTGAAGTCAGCGACAAAGAGGTACCTGTATTGAACAATTACGTCGCTGAAATCAACAGGATACAGAAAAAGCCCCTGAAGGACGGAGCCATATCCCACGGCGGCAAGCTGCTGCTCAACGGAAAGCAGGCCCTTGCCTATTCGCGTATCCGTTATGTCGGTAACGCCGATTTTGAGCGTACGCACCGCCAGCGGATTGTGCTCAATACTATCTTTAACAAACTTAAACAGCAAAACGTGCTCCAGCTTACTTCCCTTCTCAATACAATACTCCCGGAGATTACGACCGATTTGACACAAGATGAATTAAGAGGTCTTGTCTTAAATTCACTGACCTATAAGAACTATGACATAGTACAAAACCGCATCCCGATTGACGGCTCATACACAGGTAAAAAAATTAACGGCATGGATGTTCTTGTTGTTGACTTCGACAAGAATATCGAATCCTTAAAAACAGTTATTTTTGGTACAAGCTTATCGCCGAATAAACAAAGCATGTGAACTAGGAGTATCTTCCAACTATGGATATTAAAATAATAATTGCAACACACAAAAAGTTTTGGATGCCTGAAGACGAGATCTACCTCCCTCTCCATGTTGGCAAAAAAGGCAAGCCCTCCTTGGGTTATGCTGGGGATGACACAGGGGAAAATATTTCAGAGAAAAATCCAAACTACTGTGAATTGACAGGTATTTATTGGGCCTATAAGAATCTGAAAGCTGATTATATCGGTCTTGTCCATTACAGGCGGCATTTTACCACCAAACCGTTCATCATAAGACTCTTTAAGGGCAAGAAAAATTGTGTTTTAAGCGGCGCAGAAGCGTCGGAAATCCTGAAGGATTATGACATTGTTGTACCTAAAAAACGCAGATACTTTATTGAAACAAACAAATCCCACTATGACCATTGCCATCATCCGAGAGACCTTGCTGAAACAGGCAAAATTATTAAGGAAAAATATCCGGAATACGGCCCATATTTCGATAAAGTAATGAACCGCACATATGCGCACATGTTCAATATGTTCATAATGAGAAAGCCTCTTTTTGATGAATACTGTGCGTTTATCTTTGATGTGCTGGGTGAACTTGAGTCGAGGATAGACATATCAGATTACAACACATATGAGGCAAGAGTATTCGGATTTATAAGCGAGCGTCTGCTCGATGTCTTTATCGAGGCAAAAAATCTCAAATATAAAGAACTGCCGGCTATGTTTATGGAAAAGCAAAACTGGTTTATTAAGATCGGTAAATTCTTAAAAAGGAAGTTTACCGGAGGTTTATACGCCGATACCAGCAAAAATTAGATACAGCATAGCGCTATACTGCGCTAATAAAACCACATCACAATAATGTTTAACTACGTTATTGTGATGTTTATTTGGTAATAATGGATTTGGGTGATATATGCGTGCATGAGAATACGCTGAGGACGCTGCAATTAGAGGAACTTAAAATTCTCAAAGTTATTATAGATATTTGCAACAGGCATAACCTGAGATACTGCCTTATTGGCGGTACACTTCTTGGCGCCGTCAGGCACAAGGGATTTATTCCTTGGGATGACGACATAGATATTGGTATGCCCCGCCCGGACTATGAAAAATTCCTGCAACAAGCGCAAAAGGAACTTAAAGAGCCTCTCGCGGTAAAATGCTTCAAATTTACACCGAATTATAAATATAGTTTTGCCCGGGTTGACACAAGCGAAATACAGATTGAAACCAATTCAACAAACACAAAAAAGATTGAGAACCTTTGGGTTGATATTTTCCCGATCGACGCCATGCCGAACAACAAATTCTTAAGCTTCCTGCACCAGAAAAGGCTGCTATTTTTGCGCCTTATGAGCAAATATTCAGTCTTTAATGAGGTAGTCGGCCAGAATAAAAAGAACCGGCCGTGGTATGAAAAAGCGCTTATCGCGCTGGGCAACAAAATTAACCCGGACAGATTTATGGACTATAAAAAATGGTATACAAAGCTCGACAACGCCTATAAAAAGTATCCCTATGAAACAGCTGATGTAGTCGGAAATCTTTGCGGAGTATATAAAATGCACGAGCTTGTCCCGAAATCATATTTTGAGCCTTTCAAAACGCTGGAATTTGAGGGCATGACTGTTTTTGTCCCAAACGAGTATGACAAGTACCTTAAGCATATTTACGGCGACTATATGAAGCTGCCCCCAGAAGATAAAAGAGAGCAGCATTTTGCCAAAATTATATATAGAGAGGACGTGGACAAATAGTATATGAATATCGCCTTGATATTCGCGGGCGGAACTGGGCAGCGTATGAATTCAAAAACAAGGCCTAAGCAGTTCCTCGAACTCCACGGCAAACCGATCATTATTTACACTTTAGAGAATTTTGACCAACACCCTGACATCGACGCCATTGTGGTTGTATGCCTAAAAGGCTGGATAGATTATCTGAAAAAACTTCTGGCCAAATTTGCTATAACAAAGGTGACCCACATAGTTGAAGGCGGGGAAACCGGTCAGAACTCCATTTTCAATGGTCTCAAAGTCATTCATGACAATTATCCAGAAGATTCTGTTGTACTTATCCACGACGGTGTTCGTCCGCTGATCGACCAGCAGCTTATAACAGATAATATCGAATGCGTTTTGAAACATGGCAGTGCTATTTCTGTCTCACCGGCAATTGAGACTATTACTCTCAAGTCCGAGAACGGCAAAGTCGGCGAGATTATCGAGAGAAGTAAATGCGAGCTTGCCAAAGCACCCCAGAGCTTCTTCTTAAAGGATATCTACGCCGCCCATTTGAAGGCTCAGGCGGATAATTACACTGAGGCAATCGACTCGGCGACGCTTATGCGCCATTACGGGCATGAGCTTTACACCGTCCAATCATCCCCAGAAAACATCAAGATAACCACACCGTCAGATTTCTATACGTTCAGGGCGATGTTAGACGCGAGGGAAAATTCACAGATTTTCGGACTTTGATTGAGGTGTTTGACCTAATGCAAGAATTAAATTTCAGCGATAAAATAATGCTCGAAGATTTTAAAAATATAGCAAAAAGCCCTCTGCCGTGGGATAAGCTGCGCGGCGTATCATTGCTCGTTACAGGCGCAACGGGCTTGATTGGTAGTACACTTGTCAAGGCTCTTGCGTATTGTAACAGTATTGGCCTTACAGACGTAAAGATTCTTTGCCTTGTGAGAAACCGCGAGAAGGCCCTTAAGGTCTTTGAAGAAATAAAAGACGCGAATATTGAGTTTATTGTCCAGGATATATCAGAGCCGGTGTCCTATGACGGCAAGATAGATTATATTGTCCACGGCGCGTCCCAGACATCTTCAAAGATGTTCGTGACATCCCCTGTTGAGACGATAATGACTGCGGTCAACGGGACAAAAAACATGCTGGAGCTCGCCGCTGCGAAAAAGGTCAAGGGCTTTGTCTATCTCTCGTCCATGGAGGCTTACGGCGTCTTCGGCAGCGATGAGGCCCCTAAAAAAGAGACGGATATGGGTTACATCAACCCGCTTGATGTGCGCAGCAGCTATCCTGAAAGCAAGCGTATGTGCGAATCCCTCTGCAAAGCTTATCAGTCTGAAATGGGCGTTCCGGCAAGGATAGCGCGTCTTGTGCAGACATTTGGCCCCGGTGTGAGCAAATCCGACAACCGCGTCTTTGCCCAGTTTGCAAGGAGCGTCATTAACGGTGAAGATATTATCCTGCACACAAAGGGCGAGACAAAGCGCAAGTACCTTTATACAAGTGACGCTGTCACCGGTATACTGCTGTTACTGCTTAACGGCGCTGACGGTGAGGCCTACAACATTGCGAATCCCGATTCTTTTATCTCTATCTATGATATGGCGTGCCTTGTTGCCAGCCTTGATAAAACGGGCAAGGTAAAGGTAAGAATAGAAATCGAGGATATCAGCAAGTATGGGTATGCCCCGACGCTTATTATGAATCTTTCTACTGAAAAGATTGAAGCGCTGGGCTGGAAGGCAAATGTCAGCCTCAAAGATGCTTTTATCCGCATGATTGAAAGCATGAAGAATCAAGACTAAATGAAAGAGCGTGAACAAACTTTATGCCAGCCGTTAGCATAATTATGCCGGTTTATAACTCAAAAAAATATCTTGAACAAGCGGTAAAAAGTGTGACCGCTCAAACTTTCACTGATTTTGAGCTTATCTTGGTTGACGACGGTTCTACCGACGACAGCGGTACCCTGTGCGACAAATTCGCCGAACAGGACAGCCGCATCAGGGTAATCCACAAGGAAAACGGCGGCATATGCTCCGCCAGAAATGCAGGCCTTGACGCCGCTTCCGGCGATTATATCGGCTTTATCGACAACGACGACGAATATGACCCGAATATGCTTTTAGAAACGGTAAGCATAGTGGAAAAGGAGAAGGTCGACTGGGTTCGCTTTTCAAGAAAAAGGCGCACTGTCTATGAGGATGGCTCGGTAAAGGCCGATTCAAACGGCGTGGTCGGCATAGCTGCAGCGGGTGAATGTGTCGTTCTGCGCTCCGAAAAACTTTTTGAAAGTTATTGCAAACTAAAACAGTCTGGGGCGCTTTATGGCATTTGGAACGCACTGTTCCGCCGCGATATTATTGAAAAATATAACATTCGTTTTGATACAAGCGTAAGATTCGGCGGTGAGGACTGGCTGTTCAACATAGAGTATTTTACACACGTTGAAAGTGTAGCATTTCTGGGACGTGATTTATATATCTATAACCGGCGTGTTACACACAGCACTTCGACAAAATATGATTTCAATAGAATAGAAGCTGTCCTAAAGGTCGTAAAAGCTGAAAGTGAGATAATTAAAAATTTACAGCTGAAATCCTATTTTGAGGCTGTAAATTTATTTTTGTTCACAATTAACTGCTGTGAATGTGGTAAAATAATGGTACATCCGAAATGCAGCCTTTCAAGAAAGCAGAAGATCAGCATCTTTAAGCAAATCAGAGAAGAATTGCTTAGCAGCGACGCTCATATTCTTAAAAAGGCATTTAAGCTGCTGCCGCTTTCAAAGAATAAAGCTGCGTTGTCGCTTGTGCTTTATCTTCATATGTATTCCCTTTTTCTGCTTTTCTTTAAGATTAAGGCAAACCTCAAAAAAGAAATATAGCTTAAGAAAGCGCTGTTATAATCAATCCGCAATTCTAAGCCGCGCAGGCTTTAGCATTGCGGCTGTAGAATTGTTGCCTGTGGCTCAAACCATCATCTTTGAATCAATTCTGTCAATAATTCTTTTGGTCTCTGCTATACAACAGAATCTTGTTTACAGGCAAAGGATCCATATAATTACTTTAGCAAGTGGGGTATGGCATTGGCGTTTCTGTTTTTTTCAATTTTGCTGCTAATGAGTGAATTCGTCTTCTTTAAGACTAAAAAGGATATATTGTCTCCAGTATTTATCTATTTTTCAATATTCGCGCTCAGTGCGCTCGTTTTTGCTATCAATTTTTACAACTGGAATATGCCTTTTGGTGCCGATACGATGTTTATACTGCTTTTCGGCATTGCCATGTTTGGCGTTGGTTCGTTTATCGGCTATTTTACAATTAAAAGAAGTGACAGCGGACGGCTAAAAATCGAAAAATACCCGGAAGAGTCTGTTAATTATAAAGTAAAAGAAATCAATATCGGAACAAGAACCACTTTGATCATAAGTGAAATTATTGTAATAACAGATATCTGGGCAATACTTGACTCATATAGGATTTCGATTCTCGCGGGCAATGGACGCGGGCCTCTGCACATGCTGCCCTATGTCCGTTCTGCAACGCTTTATTCCACCGCGAATCTCGAGACGCCTCTTTTGCTTAAGCAGTTAAATTATATAAGCCTTGCCTTTGCTTTCTTTTATATTCTTGTTTTGGCATATGACGTCTTTTACTTAAGAAAAAAGATTAAATTAATCTATCTTCTTCCTCCCCTATGTGAAACAGTTCAGATGGTTCTGACAACCGGAAGAATCATCTTTTTGAGGGTCATCATATTCCTTCTTATTATCTCAGCCATTATGTACCGTAAGCGCTTTGGCTGGAATAAAAAGGTCATAAAGAACTTTCTGAAATACGCGATACTGGGCGGAGCCATCTTTTTTGTAATCTTCCGGCTTGCCGGTGCGCTGACTGGAAAATCGTCTAAGTTTAATTTTTATGACAACATATGCCTGTATCTCGGCGGCTCTCTGCCGGCGTTTGACGATTACCTGCACAATTTCCATAGTACCAACACCGAGTTCGGAGCGGAAACGTTTATCAATTTGCAGCGAATTCTCTACAAGCTGCATCTCGCTGACAAATACCATAACTCCGCTCTTGAATGGATGTCGGTATACGGCATGAGCTATAATACTTATACCGCTCTGCGGCGCTATTTCCACGATTTTGGTTATCCTGGTCTTGCGCTGCTTCAGGCTTTTATGGGCTTCTTTTATACACGCTTTTACCTTTTCGTTTCGCGCAAAGAAAAAGGGCTCCTTGGTCTTTTAATTTACGGATTCATTTTCTATCCGGTTATTTTGTCTTTTGACGACGACCTGTTCTTTATATCTGTTTTGTCAACAGCTACTATCACCCAGATTTTCTATCTTATATGCATTTACTGGTTCTTCATTGGCAGAAAACAGGAAACACCGGAACTGCTTAAACGACTGGGCGGTAAAATAAAAATCTTCCGCAACAGGAGAACAACAGATGCCTGAACGAAAATTAACAAGGTTTTTCAAAAACCTCGCCTATGCCTTCAGCGCTCAAGGTATTGCGTTGATTTTAAGCGCAATACAGATACTTATCATGCCGAAGTTCTTAGGCGTAAGGGAATTTTCATACTTTCAGCTGTTTATTTTCTATTCCACATATGTCGGCATATTTCACTTCGGACTCATCGACGGTATTTACTTACGAACCGGCGGCAAGCACTATCATGAGCTTGATTTTCCGCTGATAGGTTCTCAATTCTGGTATACCATTGTAGGACAAGTTCTGATAGCGCTCGGCATAATCGCATACGGCGCACTGACGCCCCATAACTCTGAAAGCCGTTTTGTCCTGTATACCACTGCGATAAACCTTATCATTACAAACGCCGTCACCTATGTTGGCTATATCTTTCAAGCGACAAACCATACGAGAAAATTCTCTATCTCCGTAATGATAAGCAAGATCTTTTTCTTAGTGTTTATCGCCGCCCTTATCATCTTCAAGCAGAAGCACTTTCAGGCGTTTACTGTTCTGTATCTTGTTGCACAATTTGCTTCGCTTGTATTCTGCATTTACACTGGCCGGCAGTTCGTGTTCGCCAAATTATTGGAGCCTTTCGAAACCCTACGGGAAATGGGTATCAATATATCCGTCGGCATCAATCTCATGCTCTCAAACTTTGCAAGTATGCTTATCTTGGGCAGTGCGCGCATAGCCATAAAACAGAGATGGGATATCGAGGCATTCGGAAAAATTTCTTTGGCCGTTTCGCTCACCAATTTCTTCTTGCTGTTTATCAGCCAGGTAAGCATGGTTTTGTTCCCGGCATTGAGACAAACTGACAGCGAAAGCATTAAAAAGTATTACCGCATTATGCGAAACGGGTTGGGCGTGCTGCTTCCGGTAATACCTCTATTCTATCTGCCTATTAGCTTCATTTTAGGGCTTTGGCTGCCAAAATATAAAGTCAGCCTTGAGTATCTTGCGCTGCTGCTGCCGCTCTGTATCTTTGACGGCAAAATGCAAATGTTGTGTAATACATACCTTAAAGTGCTCAGAAAAGAAAGGGTAATACTTTTTATTAATTTCCTCTCCGTTGTACTGAGCATTATCTTATCCGCTATAGGAGCTTTAGTTATCCAAAATATATCCGCCATTGTCATATTCATGTCAACTGCGGTTGCTTTCAGAAGCGTAATTGCTGAGCTGTATCTCTCACGATTGATGAACATAAACGCCGCTAAAAACCTTATCGGAGAAATACTGATTGCGTCACTCTTTATCGTGTTGTCGCTGTGTACCGGCAAGATTGAGGCATTTTTGATTTATCTGGCGGCATATGCCGTATATATCTTCATTTGGCGTAAAAGCGCTAAAAGCACATTCCTCTCGTTTAAAGGCATTTTAAAGCACTGAAAAACCGACAGGCTGTTTCATAATACTGAAACAGCCTGTTTTTTAATGCTCAACCAAGGCTTTAACCGGAACTTCTATCTTTCTCGACTCGTCATTAAGGTAATGAATTGTGCAGGTGTGTTTTGCCTCATTTACACTCTCCATATAGACTGCTGCCCCGCCATAAGTCACATGAGCCATTACCGGAGAATTCACTATCTCCTTTGCCCTCTTTTTATCCATGCTAACACCTCCCAAATTAGTATTTACTCGCAACAGCACTTTTATCTTACGTTTTTGATATTGCCACATAAAAAGCCCGCACGGCTTTTAAGCCGTGCGGGTTTTGCTGCGTATAAGCTCAATAGTTACCCCTTGTATTTAGGAATGATAAACTCTATTTGTTTGCCGACAAATATATATTCATACTGTTTGATAATATTGCTTATCTTCATAGCCCAATCCAAAGGATCGTTTTCAGTGTAGCCATCCGTAGCATATTGGTGTTCAGTATTTCTTTTAAAGTTATACCTTTCAGGATTCCACTTCATTTCATAAAGGGTATCCTGTTCGTACGGATATGGTGTCAAGCCGCAATTGACATAATTTTCAGATATAAATTTTGCACCGCCAAAGATGGCTTTTCTGACAGTATCCCATTCATAATCAACGGCACAATCATATGCGCTTTCAGTGTGACCGTCAAAGGCACAGATTCCAAATAAATTATGATACGTTTTTCCGTTTCTCTCGAAACTTGACATCTTTGATGTTCCGTTGCCTGTTTCAAGCCTTGCATGGGCTATAAGATAGACAGGATTGATCTTATATTCTTTAGCAGCGTCTATGAAATCCTGTGCGTGGCCTTCCAGCACACCGCAGCCTTTGAGCATCGGTTCAAGTTCACTTGCTGTATAGCCCTCCCAGCATTTCAACGACAGGAACTCATATAAACCGCCATTTGCTAGAACCTTATTCGGGTCAATGTTGTCCGTTGTGGCACCGGTACTTACATTAATTATTTCCTGGACAGTGGCGTCGATGTTAACATATTTGACAGTGCCAAACATTTTAAATGTTCTGTTGATAATACACTTATCATTTCCCTGTTTGTCAACAAGAACTGCTTTGATTGTATGCGTTCCTGCCGTTATTTTATCTGCGCTTATAGTGTAAGAAAATCCGCTGTGCTCAAGGTCGGCATAACCGTCGCCTGTGAACTTAACAATTAAGTCATAGCGCTTCGTCATGCTGCTGTTAGATACAGAGGCCAACTTATCGCCATCCATGTAGATATCAACTTTTTCGACACCATAATGGCTCATGGCCCAGCCGCCAACAGTTACATCCCCATAATATGTACCATTTGGATACTCAAGCCAAATCCTGTTCTCAGGGATTTTAATGGTGGTCTCGTTTGACCAAATGGAATTGCCACTGTTGTCGATTTCCTTGACTTTGACCTTATGCGTCCCTATTGACAGATTAGCTGTACTGAAAGTATAGGAAAATCCGCTGTGGTCAAGACCAGTGTATCCGTCTTTTGTGAACTTAACTATTAAGTCATCACGCTTCGTCATGCTGCTGCTCGGCACAGAGCCAACAATTTTATCATCCACATAGATTTCGACGCTTTTGACGCCAAAATGGCTCATGGCCCAGCCGGACACAGTCGCTACAGTCGTCCCGTTGTTTGCAAGGCTCGCAGTCTCAACCCACATCCTATTTTCAGGGATCTTAATGCTGGTCTCGTTTGACCAAATGGAATTGCCACTGTTGTCGATCTCTTTGACTTTGATCTTATGCGTCCCTATCGACAGCTCCTTAGTGCTGAAAGTGTAGGAAAAGCCGCTGTGGTCAAGACCAGTGTATCCGTCCTTAGTAAACTTATTGATTAAGTCATCACGCTTCGTCATGCTGCTGCTCGGCACAGAGCCAACAATTTTATCATCCACATAGATTTCGACGCTTTTGACGCCAAAATGGCTCATGGCCCAGCCGGATACAGTTGCTTCAGTCTTCCCGTTTGCAATGCTCGAGGTTTCGACCCACATCCTATTTTCGGGGATCTTAATGCTTCTCTCGTTTGACCATATAGTATCGCCGAATTTATCAGTTACCTTGACTTTAATCTTATGAGTCCCAATCGACAGCCCATTAGTGCTGAGAGTGTATGTAAAGCCACTGTGATCAAGATCGTCGTAACCATCCTTGGCGAACTTATTTATTAAGTCAGAACGCTTAGTCATTTCGCTGTTCGATACAGAGCCAACCCTTTTATCGTCTACGTAGATTTCAACGCTTTCGACGCCGTATGGGCTCATAGCCCAGCCGGATACAGTCGCTTCAGTTTTTCCGATGTTTATACTGTCTGGGGTCTCAAGCCAAACTTTATCTGGCGGAAGATCCACTGCAAATGTTCTGGTATTTGAGCGCAGCACTCCTCCTTCGTTGTCAATCAGCTCCACTTGTATATTGTGGTTGCCTCTTGACAGTTGGCTTTTACTGACAGTATATGAAAAACCGCTGTGATCAAGATCGATATAACCGTCTTTGCCAAACTTATTGACTATATCATCACGCTTTGTCATGGCGCTGTTCGGTATTGAATCAATCTTTTTGCCGTCCAAATAGATATCAATACTTTTGACGCCATAGAAACTTATAGCCCAACCGACAACAGGTATATCCCCGTTATATGTACCATCCGGATACTCAAGCCAAATCCTATTTGAAGGAATTGAACTTGCAGCCAAAACGACGTTGTTTGACTTATTGGTTATTCCACTTGTTAACGGATGGTCTTGGGTGCCAAAAATAATATATGCCCCTGAAAATGCTGTAGCTAATGCTAAAAACAGCACATATTTGCCAAATTTCTTCCTCATAATTAACCTCCTATTGTTGTCTATTCTTTTTCCCTCCTTTTCAATGAATTTGGTTTTTGGGAATGTCTGATTTGCATTTAAAAACACAAATCATAATTTCCCAAAAACTCTGCTTTTAATTATACAATGGAATCGACAGGTTTCCAAGTATTCATCCCTTTTTTTCATATAGCGGGAAAATTTTTATACAATCCGTCGAATCATGTTGAATAAAAAGGAATCCTTCCATGCAACAAAGACTTACTGACATACTTGCAACGACAATTTTTTGAGTTTTTTCGCCTCTCCGGCAATGTCTTTTGCCGAAATCAGTGCAGAAACAACAGCGATTCCGTTAATACCTATCCCATCAAATGACGTCACGTTTTTTGCATTGATGCCACCGATGGCCACAATAGGCAGCCGGACGCCGGCCCTTATCCTTTTTAATTCCTCCATTGAAACAATATCTGCATCCTTTTTTGTCCCCGTAGCAAATATCGCCCCTACTCCTATGTAATCGGCTCCATCCTCCTGCGCCTTTACCGCCTCTTGCAAATTTGAAACCGAAACGCCTAATATCTTTTCGTCACCGATTATAGAGCGGACTATCCGCGCGGGAATATCCTCTTGACCGACATGGACACCTGCAGCGTCAACCGCCAAAGCGATATCGAGACGGTCATTGATAATTAACGGGATATTGCGGGCGTCGGTAATGCGCTTTATTCTTTTTGCTATATTGTAAAAATCCAAAGATGAAGCCGTTTTCTCCCGTAGTTGTATAAGCGTTGCGCCGCCTTCAATCGCCTGCTCGACTGCTTCTTCCAGTGTCGGCGTGCTCATAAGCGTCCTATCAGTAACCAAATAGAGTCTGTAGTCAATCTCTGGTTTCATAAATCTTCGCCCTTTCCATTAATGTTTCGGCGTCCATGAGGCTTACAGCATCAATAATTGCTATGTGAAAACTGCCGGTCCCTACTTTGCCGGCCTTTTCTTCTGCAATTTCGCCTGCTATGCCCATACATAGCGCACCGCCGGCCGCCGCAACCATCGGGTCTTTCGTAACTCCGCTGAAAGCCCCCACAAGTGAAGTACACATACATCCCGTTCCTGTCACGCTGGCAAGCAGCCTTGTGCCGTTTTTAATCATAATAGTTCGGTGCCCGTCTGATATGATATCCGTTTCACCTGTGGCTGCCACTGTACAGCCATATTTTCGCGCTGCTGTCTTTACAATGGTGCAGGCAGCTTCAAGCCCGCTGCTCATATCTGCGTCTGAAGCGTCAACACCTTTTGTTGAAGCTTCAAACCCTGCGATATACCGTATCTCCGATATATTACCCCGCAGGACACTAATTTTTACCTCATGCAAAATGCGTTCCACCGTCTGGTTCCGCAATTTCGAAGCCCCTACTCCTACCGGATCAAGCACAACAGGAATTTTAAGTTCATTGGCCTTTTTCCCTGCGGCAAGCATGGACTGAATTGTTTGCTCTGCCAACGTACCGGTATTTAGCACAAGGGCTGAAGAAATTGATGTAATCTCCGCTGACTCTCTGATATCATCGGCCATGATCGGAGATGCACCAATTGCCAGCGTTATATTGGCACAGTCGTTGACCGTGACATAATTTGTGATATGATTGACCAGCGGCTTTTGTGAGCGCACCGCTTTCAGCGCATCTCCGATTTTTTCAACCCATTCTCTTTCCATTACAGTACCTCCTGCCCTTCTTTCCTTTCTTGCCTTTGCCCGCGCAATTCAATATTTCTACATCCACCCAATACCTTGTTCATAGTATTTACAGCGCACATTTTGCCGCACATGGAGCAACTATGCCTGTCCTTCGGCGGAACGCTTTCGAAATATGCCCGCGCCTTCTCACCGTCGATAGAAAGCCGGAATATCTCCTCCCAATCAAGCTTTCTGCGGGCTTCGCTGATTTTAAAGTCGGCTTCGCGAGCGCCCCTTACTCCCTTAGCAATGTCAGCGGCGTGCGCCGCAATGCGGGAAGCGATAATCCCTTCTTTGACGTCATCGAGATCAGGCAGGCGCAGATGCTCGGCAGGCGTCACATAACACAAAAAGTCTGCGCCGTTTGCCGCCGCAATCGCACCGCCGATAGCCGCCGTAATATGGTCATAACCGGGCGCGATATCCGTGACAAGCGGCCCGAGGACATAGTATGGGGCACCGTGGCAAAGACGCTTCTCGAGTTTCATGTTGGCGGCTATCTCATCCAATGCCATGTGTCCCGGCCCTTCCACCAAGACCTGCACGCCGCGTTCCCATGCCCGGAGCGTCAGATTCCCTATTTCGGTGAGCTCGGCGATCTGTGAAGCGTCTGTTGAATCCGCTATGCTGCCGGGGCGGAGTGCGTCACCTAAACTGATGGTCACGTCGTATTCCCGAAGTATATCGAGAAGTTCATCGTAATGCTCATAAAAAGGATTTTCATTGCCTGTCAGCTTCATCCACGCGAACAGTAGAGATCCGCCGCGTGACACGATATTCATTTGTCGTCCCTCCCGCAGGAATACCTCTACAGACCGGCGGTTAAGGCCGGCATGGATTGTCATAAAGTCCACTCCCGACTCTGCGTGAATGCGCACAATGTTCAGAAAATCCTGCGCGGTGATATCCTTTAATTCTTTTTCAAAATATCCGATGGCGTCATAAACGGGAACAGTGCCGATCATCGCCGGGGATGTCTCAATCAGCTTTTGGCGAAATTCCTGCGTTTTGCCATAGTTGCTGAGGTCCATAATCGCTTCTGCGCCGAACTTCTCTGCGAGCCTTACCTTTTCCATTTCCCTTTCATAGTCGGCACAGTCGCCGGAAATACCGAGGTTCACGTTGATTTTTGTCCGCAGGCCGCTGCCTATGCCATGGGGATGCAGGGCTGTGTGCCGGATATTTGCCGGAATTGCCACTTTGCCGGACGCTACGAGCTGCATCAATTCCTTTTCTTCAATGCCTTCATCTGCTGCCACCTGGGCAAGCTCTTTGGTGACATAACCGTTTCGGGCCGCCTCCATCTGTGTTTTATATTTCATTTGACAGTTCCTCCCTTTGTAATCCGTTTCTATATAGATCATAAAAATGATGAGTGGGGCCGCAGCCTTTGCCGATTGGAAGAGCATGCCGAATAGCGGTGGTGACATATTCTTTCGCTCTTTTGACCGCCTCTTCCAGATTAAAGCCCAGGGCAAGATTAGAAGCAATAGCGGAGGAATATGTGCAGCCTGTGCCGTGGGTGTTTTTAGTGTCAATGCGCTTCGCACTGAAATGGGTAAACTTATTGCCGTCAAAAAGAATGTCCAAAGCATCGCCCTTTGCATGGCCTCCCTTTACCAACACAGCCTTTGCACCCATCGCCGCTATCTTTTCGGCGGCATGTTCCATATCCCTGTCGCTTTGAATCTTCATTCCAGTAATCATTTCAGCTTCCGGAATATTTGGAGTCAGCAGGTCCGCCAAAGGCAATATCTCTCTGATGAGGGTATCAACTGAATCCGGCTGCATAAGGGGGCAGCCGTTTTTCGCAGCCATAACTGGGTCAATCACTACATTTCGGGGCTTATACTCCCTGAGTTTGCGCGCTACCGCTTCCATGCAAGCGGATTGAGACAGCATGCCCACCTTGACGGCATCGACACCGATATCCTCAAAAACAGCATCAATCTGGTTTTCAATTGCCTCCGGCGAAAGGTCATAAGCTCTGATGACGCGGAAAGTGTTTTCCGCGACCACAGATACTATTACACTCATGCCATAAACGCCATGTGCAGCAAAGGTTTTAAGGTCGGCTTGAACGCCTGCACCGCCGCTGCAATCAGAACCTGCAATCGTCAAAACTTTTTTCATTTCTATCACCTTTCCTTTAATAAAAAAGTGCTTTCCTCTGCGGAAAGCACTCTAACATCACTCAATAATGCCTGCTTCCCTACGCCAGTGTTAACTGACAGGTTCAATGGGTCAGGTTCTACCTTCTCAACTCTTCCGAGTCCCCCCGCAGTTTGCCTTTATTCAATTTTATTTGGGTAATAAAAAAGTGCTTTCCTCTGCGGAAAGCACTCTGACATCATCTTAATAATGCCTGCTTCCCTACACCAGTGTTAACTGACAGGTTCAATGGGTCAGGTTCTACCTTCTCAACTCTTCCGAGTCCCCCCGCAGTTTGCCTTTATTCAATTTTATTTGGGTAATAAAAAAGCGCTCTCCTCCGCGGAAAGCACTCTGACATCATCTTAATAATGCCTGCTTCCCTACACCAGTGTTAACTGACAGGTTCAATGGGTCAGGTTCTACCTTCTCAACTCTTTCGAGTCCCCCCGCAGTTTATTTGAGTATAACATTTCAAAGCAAGGAAGTCAATTGTTTTGGCTTATCACGCATATACATCAAGAGAAATATGTTATATTTCAACAAAATTTCGGTGTCATCAGACAATATCACTAATTTTATGAATAAACACACTGTATATTTATTCAACATTTTACTTAGCATTTATTGTTTATACAACAGATTTTTGCTATACTAATTAAAAAATCAAGGTGGAGCCAATGAAAGGAATCTTTTCTGTTAAACCAATTTCCGATCTTTTAAATGAGACAAAAAGTGAGAAATCCCTCAAAAAGGTACTGAGCCCATTTGAACTGATAATGTTCGGAATAGGGGCAATTGTCGGCACTGGCATATTTGTAATTACTGGTCTGGCGGCGGCTAATTATTCCGGGCCGGCTCTTTTTATCTCTTTCATTTTAGCCGCTATCGTCTGCGGACTGGCAGCATTGACATACGCAGAGTTTGCTTCTTCCGTGCCAGTTTCCGGAAGCGCATACACTTATGCTTATGTTTCGCTTGGCGAAATATGGGCCTGGATAATCGGCTGGGACCTGATACTTGAGTATACCGTCGCAATCGGCTCTGTAGCTATAGGTTGGTCGGGATATATCACGCAGCTTCTCTCAAATATCGGAATAAACCTGCCTGCAGCTCTTGTAAATCCACCAGCGGCAGGCGGCATAGTAAACCTGCCGGCAATAATTATCATTGTGCTGATTTCGCTTTTGCTTATGGCCGGAGCAAATCAAAGCGCAATGGTCAACAATATTATTGTCATTATAAAAGTAGGTGTAATCCTGCTGTTTATATTGCTGGCTGCACCCCATGTCAAAGCCGCCAATTGGCATCCATTTATGCCTTACGGTACAAGTGGGGTTTTGCACGGTGCCGCTTATGTATTTTACGCCTTCCTTGGATTTGACGCGGTTTCAACTACAGCCGAGGAAGTAAAAAGACCGCAAAAAGACCTTCCTAAAGGCATTATTGGCTCACTTTTAATATGCACTCTGCTTTACATTGGGGTTTCAGTAGTTTTAACTGGTGTTGTCCCATACTATAAGTTTAAAGATTCTTCGGCACCTGTCGCCTTTGCGCTTGAGCAAATCGGCATCAATTGGGGATCATCCCTTGTTTCCGTCGGCGCAATATGCGGTATCACATCCGTCCTGCTGGTCATGTCATACGGTGGAACAAGAATTATTTTCGCCATGTCAAGAGACGGCCTGCTGCCGGAACCTCTGGGCAGGGTCAACCGTAAAACAAAAACACCTATCCTGAGCACAATTATCGTCTGTGTTATTACCGCTTCTATCGCCGGTTTCTTCCCGCTCGATGTAGTGTCTGAGCTTACAAATATAGGTACGCTTGCAGCTTTTGTTATTGTCGCAATCGGTATCATCGTACTGAGAAAGAAAAGGCCAGACCTCAAGCGCTCCTTTAAGTGCCCCTTTGTTCCTGTGTTGCCCATAATCTCCGCAGTCTTATGTATTGGCCTTGCACTTCTGCTTAACAATATAACAAAACTGCGTTTCGTAATTTGGCTCGCCTTAGGACTATTGATATACTTCTTATATGGACGCAAACACAGCCTATTGGCAAAAGAAATAGCTGAAAATGAAAGCCAGTAATCGGTAGTATTTCTTTCTGCCTAAATTGATAAAATGGGGTAAGTATCTTGCCCCGAGAATGTATAGTAATTTGGCCCATCCAAAAGGATGGGCCAAATTTATGTAAACATAAAATCTTATTTCGGGCACCAAACATTACGCGCAGATACCTTTGGAGAATAGCCCTTGATTTTCTTAAACGTACGTTTAAACGTTTCTGTACTGCTGAAACCGGTCTTATTTGCAACCTCGCTTATCGAATAATTCTGGCTAAGTAGCTGTTCGGCTTTTTTAATACGAAATTCGTTCAGATATTGGTGGAATCTCTTCTTGGTAATCGTTTTAAAAAGGCGCGAGAAATAGTATTCACTGAATCCAACCGCTTTTGCGATATCCTTGAGATGAATGTCATGACAATAATTTTTCTCAATATACTCAAATGACTTATTGATTTTTTCAAGTCCCGAAACGATATTTTCATCTTTCTCCCGAACTTTTGTTTTTGAGTCAAAATCCTTACAGAAAGACAATAGTATGTCGATTGAACGGGCGGCATAATAGAGCGGGCTCATAAACGTATGGTTTTGGCTTTCCTTTACCATATTTAATATCTCTTTTTCAATTTTAGAATGTAGAGGGTTATTCTCAGAAGTAATCAGCTTTACATCGCACAATTTAGAGCGTACGCAGTCAATCGTATCAAACGGGCTGAGGCTTGAAAGTTCGAAATTGATAAAGACCCCTCTGCCTTGGCCTATTTCATTTTTGAATTCGTGAATACAGCCACCCGGCAGGAAAAGAATATTTCTCTCTCGTAAAAAGTAGGCCGCTGAATCTGCCAAAACAGTAAAACTGTGCTTTAGCACATATATGATCTCTATCGCTGTGTGCCAATGTGCCGGATAGTTAAAGTCAATATCTTGATTCAGCAGTCTAAATGGAAACTTTTCTTCAAAAATTTCTTTCTCATGAAGCCCCTCTATTTTCATATAGCCACCTTCTCTTCAACTGCATGTTTAAGCCAGCATTTAGACCTAAAAATGTTGAAAGAAGTTATTTAATGATGCCAATTAAGATTATTATGATTTTCTCACAATAATCAACGGCAGATTCAATTCTGAAGCTTGCGGAATTCGGTTGGTGAACATCCCTTAACGCAGCGGAAAATTCGCTCAAAGGATGCGACGCTTCCAAAGCCCGCAGCGTATGCGGTTTCGGAAATTGAATACCCACAGGAGGTCAATAAATACTCGGCCTTTTTTACCCGGTATTCGTTGAGATATTGATGAAAACTGACCTCGGTAACTTCCTTGAAAAACCGGGAAAAATAACATTCGCTGTATCCTGCGGCGTTTGCTGCATCCTTCAGCCGAATATTTTCATTATAATGGTTATGTATAAATTCAATAGACTTTCTGATTTTTTCAAAAGCCAAGATTTTATCTTTTCCGCTCGCCTTAGTCTTGTTTAAATTCGAATTTTTGCAGAGCATGAAAATAATATCCATAAGTCTGGCGGTATAATACAGTTTACTCATTTCCGTCTCTGAATTATGCTCTGAAACTATTTTCAAAATCTCTTCTTTAACATTATCATAAACAGCACTTGACTCAGGAGTAATTTTCTGAATATCACTCAAAAGACTCTGGTCTAAACTATTCATTCCCAGTGAATTGAATTGTATAAGTTCAAAATTAATAAAAACGCGTTTTCCTGTCGGCGGTTCATCACAAAATTCGTGAATTTGCCCGCCCGGTATAAACAAAATGTCCCCTTCGTTTAAGTTATACGTTTGGGAATTGACTATCACGGAAAAACTATTTTTTACCACATAGATAAGCTCACAGGCGTTGTGCCAATGGGCAGGGTAAGTAAAATTTTGTTCATGATTGATTAAGAGCCGAAACGGAAATCTCGGCTCAAATAATTTCTTCTCATGAAGTCCCTCTATTATCATAATGTTCCTCTATATACAAATATAATTTCCTTTTAATATAACATATTACTAAAAGTTTGTAAACTTCGATGACTCGGTTTGTCCTTCCACACTTTATACAGATAGTATTAGTCCAAACCATCAGTCATCGCGTCGTTTGAATGGGTCGGAAAAATCCGACCTGTACCTATCAGAATATAATGTCAACCGTATCGGACTTTTTATCCAAAACAAATTGTTTCTTTTGTCCCATACATGAGATCTCATATTCACCCAAGAACCCAGTAAACGGGATAATGCCCGATTCGTCTGCCGCGGTATTTAAAGGCGGTGTCCACCATTCATCCTTTATAAGCTTTTTAAGTTCCTCATAAGCGGGCTTGATGGAACCGTCACTGCGGAGCAGACCGGACGGCGCGCCAAGCCATTGGCCGTCCTTAAAATCCCACCAAGTGATTGACTCAACCATAGGATGCGCAAACAATGTCTTATAATGCTGCACTACTTCCCTTGCCTGACGCTCTTCACCTTCCGGTGTAGTTGGCCAATCATCCGGCTGGTAATCATTAAGATCCTCAATTTCGGGCGGCATAAGATGGCCTGACACTATACTATTTTCTGTAAAGTGTAATGGCAGCTTAAAATGCGAAAAACGTTCCAGAACTTTGAGCGTTTTTTCGACGCCCCAGTATCCCTGATGCATATGAGACTGGATTCCGATTGCGGATATAGGAATTCCGGCTTCCAGACAGCCATCTATTAAAATCTCATAGGCGGTCGTCGTGTTAAAGTCATTGATTATCAATGTTGCTGACGGATTGGCTCCGAACGCAGCGGCAAACATTTCTTTGACAGTGCGGATGCGCCCCAAATCTTTGCAGAGCCGGGTAATGCCATTGTCATACTTATCGAAGATAGGCATAATGACGACTTCGTTAATCACATCCCACTTGTCAATCAATCCCGCGAAATCCCTTACCTCTCTGGTTATTCGATTCAACTGCGCCGCCAGTATATCGTCGTTGCTCATGTCCAAAAGCCAAGGCGCGGTTTCAGTATGCCAGCAGAGCGGATGCCCTTTGACTGTGCATCCGTTAGATATCAGCCACCGGGCTGCTTTTTTTAACTCTTCAGTTGCCGGCTTTCCTTTTACCGGCTCAAACCTACCCCAATAAAATGGCAACGTAACGTAATTGAAAAGCTCGAAGAATTTTTCATATCTTGCTTCAGCTTTTTCGTGTTCTTCTTTGCTTAATTTCCCATTTGCCAACAGAACCGAATCAAATCCGGCACAGCCAAACAAAAATTGATGTTTTATCTGTGATATTTTTACCTCTGCACCGCGCAAAGGCGATCCGTCTTTTTTCTTCAGCCTAAGCTTTTTTGTGGCAATTCTGTGCTCATATTCTTTTTTTATCATTCGGATTTCCCCTTAGCATTAATTAGTGGTTTACTATATTTTAAACCATAAGTCCATAGAGCAAAAGTCCCGGTACAACTTTCGGCCGGGACTTCTACTCATTGGGTAAGTTTTTAGGGAGAATATTCAGCAAAAAGAATTATCACTTTATTTGTTTGAAGCAAGAAATGCATCAACCTGTGATTGCACATCGTCAATAATCTTCTGGAGTCCGGCAGTCTTTAGTTTTTCCCTATATATCTTTTCAACACTCGACAGTTCCTTGGCTCCAGATGCAATTCCTGCCCAATATTGAGAATTTACGTTTTGAACAGCGGCAATCTCGTTCTGTACCTTTGAAGTGTCGTAGTTGAAGCCAATCAGTTTTGAAACCTTGGCCTCCTTGTTCCACTTATCCATCTTTTCCCATTTGTCGGGGCTCTCGTTGCTCCACAGGTAATCGTTAAGCTGGTTGCCGCCCATAGCCCATGTGTAAATACCGCCGTAGGTATTTGTTTGGGCAGTAACGCCGTCCGGGAGCTTAATTTGATTATCAGAAACTTTTACATAGTTCTTGTTTTCGATACCAAAGGCAAGAAGGTTCTGTACCTTTGCATCCGGGTTAAATAGCTCGTTGATGAACTTCATGGCAGCTTCCGGATGTTTTGATGAGTGCGGAATGGAAAGCATGGAATTCGTAAGCTCTGCGGTTGTGACAGATTGCGGAATATCCGGATAGACAACACACTGATAGAATTCATACCCATAGGTATTGGCTTCTTCTTCAGCCTTGCCGGGCTTTAGCTGTTCCATCCACATAAAGGCCTTTTGCTGACGCTTGTAGTCATCTTTCTGACCCGATTGCGCTGTGCCAACGTCGGAATTATAATAACCTTTTTTATAGAATTCGCGGCTGACAGCTATTAAGTGTCTTACCCATTCGTCGTCGAGAATATTTACGATCTTGGTTGAATCGAAGCGAGGAATACCTACGGTTGAAACCTGGGCAAATTCACTTGAATATTTGTTATACTCGAATTCTACAACGTTGTTTGAAGTATCTGCGAGGAACGGAACAATACCGGGTTCGTTGTCTTTGATAGTCTGTAAGAACGGTTCCAGATCCTCTGCCTTTTTCACGTTGGAGAAATCCATGTGATACTTATCTGCCAACTTCTTGTTGATTACAACGCCCCACTGGGACGCCATATCCTTGTTTGTCGGAATTGCATAGAGCTTTCCGGAAATTACCGGGCCTTTCAAATATTCAGGGTTAATGTACTTCTTGATATACTGGCCGTATTTTTCAAGAAGGTCATCCAGCGGCTGAAATGCGCCCTGTCCTACGAATGTCGAATAGTTGTTCCAACCGGCTGTAAACATTACATCAACCGGCTCACCACCAGAAAGGGCGAGCTTTGCCTTGTTCTGATAGCTGTCCCAATCATAGTAGACAAGCTTGACTTTGATATTATATCTTTTTTCCAGAATCTTGTTGACCTCATCCTGAACCGCCTGTTTACCGGTCAATTTAGCCGGTGCAAGGAACCATGCAGTGATTTCGGTCGTACCATTTGCGTTTGAGGATTTATTGCCGTTCGACGACGAGCAACCGGTGACAACACTCGCCGCCATGAATGCTGCCAGGCTCACGCCGAGCAAACGCTTAAAAGTTGTCATTTCGTTACTCCTTTCATTATTATGCTTTTATTTATACAAACACAATGACAGACCATTGCGTTTATATACAAATCAATTGAACTCAGCCTTTTACCGCACCGATTGTAAGACCTTTTACAAAATACCTCTGGAAAAACGGATACGCCAGAACAATCGGCCCGATGCTGAGAATGGCCATTGCCATACGCATAGTTTCGGTCGGAACGTTCACCGCGGAACCGACACCAGCGGCATTAACACTGTTAGAAGAAAGTGCCTCAAGTGAATTTAAAGCCTGATACAGTGAATACTGAAGATTAAAAAGCTTTGAATCTTGAATAAAGAGCATGCAGATATACCAGTCATTCCAATAGAAAAGTGCCTGAAACAAAGCAATAGTTGCAATCGCCGGCGTCGAAAGGGGAATGACGATACGGACGAACGTATAGAACTCTCCGGCACCGTCTACCTTGGCCGCATCAAGTATTTCATCTGGAAGCCCCTGCCTGAAAAAGGTCCGGATAATCAAGCAGTTAAAAGCGGATACAAAGCCCGGCATAATCAGGGCAAGCAGCGTATCATTTATGTGAAGGTAGCGCGTGTAGAGAATATACCAGGGCACAAGGCCTCCCTGAAACAGCATTGTAAAGAATATGATAAATGAAAAAACATTTCGATATTTAAAGCTCTTGCGCGAAATCGGGTAAGCATACATCATAGTCATTGCCGTGCTTATTGCTGTGCCGACAACCGTAGTAAATATCGTAACTTTATAAGCGTCAAGCAGACTGGCTGTATCTTTGAAAAGATACTCATAGGTTGCAAAGGATATCTTCTTTGGGAAAAATGTATACCCCTGCTCGATCAATATCCTCTCATCGGATATTGAAATCATAAAAATCAAAACAATCGGCAAAATACACAACAGCGTAACAATGATCAGAACTACATTAAAAACAATATTAATCGGCATTGAAATTGCATTGATTGGTTTTGATTTTTTATAAGTTCTAGCCGCTTCCATCGGTTCTTATCCTCCTTAGAATATCTTGTCTTCAGGACTGAGTTTGCCAATTATCCAGTTGGCGATTAGTACGACTACGAAGCCAACACAGGATTGATATAAGCCTGCTGCGGAGGACTGACCGATTGTACCTGTACCCAGCAGTCCGCGGTATACATATGTATCAATAGTGTTTGTCGTGTTAAAGAGGGAGCCCGAATTCATTGTGACCTGATAAAACAGCCCAAAGTCCGAGCGGAATATGTTTCCGAGATTCATAATAGTTAAGATAACAATTGTTGGTTTCAAAAACGGAAGTGTTATGTAGCAGAACTGTTTCCACTTGCTGCACCCATCGAGCAAAGCAGCCTCATAGTAGGTCTCGTCAATGCCCGTTATTGCAGCGAGATAAATTATGCTTCCGTAGCCTGCTGTTTTCCATAAGTTTACGAAGGTCAGGATAAAGGGCCAATATTTTTCTTCCTGATACCAGTCCGGCGGGGTAATGCCAAGATTGAGTAAATTTCTATTGATAAGCCCATTCTTTGGCTCAAGCAGCGCATAAACAAAATACGCGACCACAACCCAGGATAAAATATAGGGCAAAAGCATAGTCGACTGATAAAACTTCGCGGCAAAGCGGTTTCTTAACTCATTGAGCATAACAGCAAAGGCAATTGAAACAATAAGTCCAAGGAATATAAAAGCCAGATTATATAGAATCGTGTTGCGCGTAATAATCCACGCATCCGACGACATAAATAAAAACTTAAAATTCTCTAAACCAATCCAAGGGCTTTTAAACAGTCCATCGGTGTAATTGTAGTTTTTAAAGGCTACTATGAGGCCTGCCATAGGTAAGTAAAACTGGATTATAACATACACGAGAGGAAGAAGAAGCATAAAGAAAAGTGCTTTATTTGTTTTAAATTCCTTTAGAAAGGTATTCTTATTCTTTCGTTTTGGGCCGGGTTTATATCCCGTGTTCAAGTCGTAAACCTTTATTTCATTTTTGACTGCCACATCTGTGGATCCCATACGGTACAACTCCTTTTATTACTTTGATAAGTGAGTAGTGCAAAAATTGATAAAAATACTGCAGAAATTTACCTGGATATTTTATTAATTTAAAGTAAATATAAGTTAGTTTTCAAACATATTACATAAAGTTCGTATAAAATAGAGCAATATTATTAAGTAAAATTGTGGTATTTTGACAACAATTTTATTATAATTGATTTATCCTGTTATTCAATAAGATTTGCCGTTTATAGCAAGAATTGCTTAATTTTGCGCAAGACTATACTATATAATCCCAAATTAAGAGCATTATTTGTATTATTTCAAATGCATAATTGCTATATAGAAAAACACAAAAAAACGCACCTCAGGATAACCCTGAGGTGCGTTTTATAGCAATTTTTTATACTGGCCCAAACTATGAAATCAAAGTGTGGCCATGCTGCGCTATCAAGCCAGGCGGACACATTTGCCAGACGGTATTTTAACAGTTTCATCTTTCACACCAATCCATACATCCTTTGCAGATGGATTGAACACTACCGTCCGGTCTACACTAAACCGAAGGCCCTTGACCGCATTAATATAGTCGGCAATTTCGATATTTGTTGCATACCAAACATCATCTCTTCCGCCAACCATTTTGCAAAATTCCTCAATTAAGCCCCAGTTTTTGTTTTTTTCAAATTCAAAACTGTGTCCCCAAACATACATAAGTCCATAAGACCAATAATGTTTGTCATCAATAAAACGTTTAGCAATCTCAAGCAAATGTTCATCGTGGTGACAGGTGGCCTGCCAGCGCAAAAAGTCCGGATTTACAAAAAAACCTCTTGTCGTATTTACCGTCCGTGAATATTCAATTCCAAGCGCTGATAATACATTTACAAGTTCGTCGTTATAATTGCCGAACGGATATGAAAAGCCCCGAATCGGATAGCCGACAAGTGATTCCAACGCCCTTCGATCTTCCTGAATTTCCTGAATGACTATGTTCCGTGGAAGGGTTCTCAGATCCAAATGATGTTTACCGTGCGAGGCAACCTCGTGCCCTTTATACAATGCTGCAACTTCTTTAGATTTTATATATCCCTCTGTATCTAAATTACCTGAATTTAGGTGAAAAGTCCCTTTGATACCGTTGCGATTAAATATTTCAACAAGCCTATGATCGTAAATCTCCCCGTCGTCATAGCTCATGGTCAGAGCCTTTTTTCTGCCGTTTGGAAACACATTAAAACTAATTTGAACCAATTCAAGGCCTCCGTATTGCGGTTTTCGCATTTTGATTAGTAATTGCTCAATTACTTTTTTCATTATAGTATCTGTTGTGCTTTTATTACAACCGCAAGCCGTAAAGTTCGCAATTGTTGCAGAATATAACGCAAGATTTCATAAATTTATAAAAATAATCAAAGCATAAGATTTGCAGCCCTTCAAATTCATCGTGATTGCGACAAATATTCAAAAGGTTTATATAGGCAGTTCACTTTAAATTAGTACCACTGACCAGAAGCCGCTTTGACGTGTTTTACGCGCTGTCGCGTTATTCTCAAACACGGTAAACATATTGTATTCTCATTCAAAAGTTCTTTCAAAGTCTTTGTCATTGCCGTTAAAGACATCTAAATCAATAAACTTTTCTTGCCCGCTGTATCCTTTGAGCCTTCCCTTATCGGCATACTGCCAGAATGTCCAATTCTTAAAGTCCGGCTTAGTATAGACATTCCTGACCCAAACCATATAATCGCTGTACTCGTCATCATAGTATAGTATAAAAGATTTCTCCGTAAAATAGAGAACCGGCTTGACTTTATAATAGTTTTCAACTTTATTTAAATAACTGTTGAGAACTTTATGTACTTTCTGCTTTGAAGGGCTGTCCTTTTTATATTTGCCATACAGTTCGATATCAACAGCCGGCGGCAGCCCTGAGATTTCAGGCACGTTTTTAATAAAATTGTCCGCCTGTGTTGCTCCATCTGAATCAAAGCTCAAAAAGTGGTATGCCCCGATTTTCATATTTGTTTTATTTGCATTCTCCCAGTTTGATTTGAATTGCTTGTCTGTATATTTGCTGCCTTCGGTCGCTTTAATATAGGCAAATTTCAAGCCCTGATTTGAGATAGTGTCCCAATCAATTTTTCCCTGATATTCGGAAACATCTATGCCCCGAACGGGATAACCCTTCACATTAAAGCCGTTCAGCAGCAACAGCCCGTTATTGAATATCACATAGATTGCCACAACTAATATGAATATAATGGCAAATATAATAGCCAATCTGCTCTTCTTCAGCTTCAATATAATTACTTCCCCTGTTTTCGCCGGTTGCATGGACTAGGTAATGTGACTACATGAACGAAATAAGATATACTTGCCTACATTAGTTAAATATAGTTATATTATAGTACTAACCCACACACAGTTTCCACTGTGTGTGGGTTAATTTCGCAAAACTAAAATTACATGAGGTCTCGTCTTTAATAAATATGCTTGCTGACTACTTTTCCCGTGTCCGAATCAATGCGAATTTCCCAAATATAATGTAAATTATCTGCGCTTTCCGATTTATCCATTAGACATACATCAGTCTCATCGCCAAAAAACATTAATATTTGTGGTTTACTAATACTTTTGACCTCTTTTTCTCCCATATTGCTTAAAGCGATATTTACTAATTGATCTACTCCTTGGTTCCAATTTTGAACATTAATAGCTTCGCCGCCTCCAAGCTCTTTTGGAGTTCCATATGAAACCGAAACAAAGTTAATACTGTTTGTCCGCATATCAATATCAACTTGGGCCTGCGCGTCTATATTTCTGGCAACATTCTTTTTGTAAAAATAATAACTAATATCGCCTTTATGGTCGTAGATTTCCTCTGTTCCGGTTAATGCCACTCTTATTGATGATAAATACATACCTTTCTCGTGTTTCTCCACTTCTTTGGTTGCGTAAGGAATTCCATCTTTAATATCAGTTATTTGCTTATCGAGTTTTATTACACCTGTACTACGATAATTTTGAGGCCGGCAGCCTCCTAATGTAATAAGTAGAAATACCGCAACAAATAAACATAAAACCTTTTTTATTTAAATCACCCCATATATTATCTGAAGTTAGTGCCTTTCTCATGGTTCTCTCCTGAATTTATTGAGGATTCGCTGCACATGCTTAATCGGCCACCTATTTTATGTTATTCACTTCATCGAATGCTTTCAGCGCCTCCTCTACAGTAATTTTTCCTGCCTCATAATCTTTTTTTACTTTTTTGAGATAACGCGTCTGCCTGCATGTCCTCTCGTATTCATATTTATATTCAGGTTTCACGTTGCCGTCATCATCAAGGTACTTTTTTCTGCAATTTCACAAACAGTAATATAACCGTCAATGTCTTTCCTGAATTTCTCATCCGCCGTAAGGTCTGCCTCAGGGTCTATTCCTAAACCCTTTTGCCGTTCATGAATTTCATTACATTTTTTAAAATCTTCTTCTGTAAAATCATAATTCTTGTATCTTTCCAAGCATGATTTTACATCTTTGTCGCCGTGACAAAGAAGAAAATATCCATAGAAACTACGATAATATTGACCAGCAGGCAACTTGTGTAGATTAATATGATAATTATACCATATTTAGTTACATATTTTCAATGTTTTTGCCATGATAATCGCCATACTCTTCCACTTCTACTTCAATCGAAATTTTTCTTCGGTTCAGTCCAGACTTAAACGCAATAATGGCCGGCAGATATCAATGTTGGAGCCATATAAAAAATTGAGGCGGCTGCCTTTAAAGGCAGCCGCCAATCAATTCAGCCGACGGTTAATATCTAGAAGGAGGCAACCGCAGACTGGATGTTTTCAATTCAATGCGTTAACTGCAGATTTCAGTTTTTCTATTTGTTCACTCGACAGGTTTAGCACATCGCTGTTGCTCATACCAGTTGAGCTGTCTTCAATCAGAATCATTTTTGTATCTGGCTTAGTAATAGTGTTGTGCCACAGAGACTTAGGAATATTATAAACCTTGTTGGGCTCCATTTTTACAGCCTTGAATGTGAGGCTGTCATCAGCGCCCTCTGCGTAAACCAATGTGCAACTGCCAGCCAGCAAAACAAACAGCTCGTCTGTTTCGTTGTGGCGTTCTACGCAATCGACGTTTGCGATATCGTTTGCAGGTTTATAATTTTTTATCCCAACAGTCCATTTTTCATTTTCATAGACTCTTGACATGCCTTCGCCTGTGAATTCATATGATTCGATGGCCATTATTCATCTATCCTTTCAGTGGGTAAAAATCAATACTTAAAAGAGTGATTTGCACTTCTCAACGATAGCGTTGGCGTCGATGCCAAACTTCGCGAAAAGCTCACTCGGGGTACCCGAACGTCCAAATGTGTCGTTTACGCCGACCATTGCAAATTTCGGGTTGACTTTACCCATCATTGCTTCAGCAACTGCGCTGCCAAGGCCGCCTGCGAGCAGGTGTTCCTCAGCGGTAACAATCCTTCCGCACTTTTCAGCGTAAGCAAACAGTGTATCTTTATCAAGTGGTTTAACTGTATGCATATTAAGCACTGCTGCGTCAATTCCTTGCTCTTTGAACATATCAGCCGCTTTCAGCGCTTCATGTGCAACTAAGCCCATTGTAACAATGCAGACATCTTTGCCGTCACGCAGTACGCTGGCTTTTCCAATTTCAAAAGGCGTGTCCTCTGTGGTAATAGCGGGTATCGGAGGGCGTGCAATACGCAGATATACCGGGCCGTCGATTGCTGCCGCTGCTTTTACAGCCTTTTTAACCTCAATCCAGTCGCAAGGCACGATAACCGTCATGCCGGGGAGAATGCGCATGAGTGCAATGTCTTCCAAGCACTGGTGGCTTCCTCCGTCCTCGCCCACGCAAAGGCCAGAATGTGAAAGCGCGATCTTTACATTTGCTTTGGAATAGCAAATTGAGTTACGCACAATCTCATATGCCCTGCCCGCGCCAAACATTGCAAAAGTGCTGGCAAAAACGGTAAGCCCGCTCTGCGCCATACCGCAGGCAATGCCCATCAGGTTCTGCTCCGCGATTCCAACATTAAAGAATCTTTCAGGAAACTCAGAAGCAAAAATGTTTGTCATTGTCGCATGCGCAAGGTCCGCGTCAAGTACGACAACATTACCATTTTCACGGCCCAGCTCTACAAGAGCCTCACCATAAGCGTTTCTTTGTGCTTTAATTTCAGCCATTTTCACGTACCTCCAACTCTGCAAGCGCAGCCTTATAATCATCCGGGCCTATTGCTTTGCCATGCCATCCAAAATTGTTTTCCATAAACGAAACGCCTTTGCCCTTGACAGTCTGCGCGATGATACATTTTGGCTGACCTTTCACCGGCTCATTCAGCGCGGCCGTTATGGCGTCGAAATCGTGTCCGTCTATTTCAATGGTTTTGAAACCGAATGCTTCAAACTTAGCTTTAAGATCGCCCAGACTCATTACGTCATCGTTAGAGCCATCTATCTGCAGGCCGTTGTGGTCGATGATAATGGTAAGGTTATCGAGCTTGTAATGAGCGGCCGCCATGGAAGCTTCCCAGACAAGGCCTTCCTGGAGTTCGCCGTCGCCCAGAAGCGCATAAACGTTGTAATCTTTTTTGCGGTATTTGCCTGCAAGAGCCATTCCGACAGCGACAGATACGCCCTGTCCGAGGGATCCTGTGCACATATCTACACCAGGAGTTTTCTTCATATCAGGATGGCCCTGAAGATGGGAATGAATCTTACGCAGGTCATTCAGATCGGATTTCGGGAAATATCCTAAATCCGCAAGAATTGCATAAAGTGTCGGGGCTGCATGGCCTTTGCTCATGATGAAACGGTCACGGTCGTCCCATTTCGGATTCTTGGGGTCAATTCTCATCTTGTTGAAATAAAGAGCTGTGAGCAGCTCCACGCAAGACAGGGACCCGCCTGGATGTCCTGATTTTGACGCGTAAAGCATTTTAATAATGTCTTGACGAAATGTTTTGGCTTTTTCCTTCAGGCAGGATTTTTCCATTTTAAGTTTTCCTCCAATTTTAATAGTTGCATTATTAGAATAAATGTCTGTGTTTTATCCTTTGACAGCGCCTGCGGTCAATCCCTGAATCAGGCTCTTTTGGACAAACATAAACATAATGCAAATCGGTAAAATAGTAATAATACCACCTGCCGTTAAGAGACCCCAGTCAATATTGAATTCACCGACAAGGAGCTTAAGGAAAACCGGAATTGTTCGTGAGGTGTTGTTGGTAAACATAACCGCATAGGTGTATTCGTTCCATGCATTAATGAAGATGTAAACGCCAGTCGCGACAATGCCCGGAACGGCAATCGGTAAGATAATCCGTACAAAAGCCTTTGGCCGGTTGCAGCCGTCAACCATCGCCGCCTCTTCCAAGGCAGACGGCAGGTCGTTGAGGAAGCCGGTCAGCATCCAGACCGAGAACGGAATTGTAAATGTTGAATAAGCGAGAATCAGCGCACCTGGAGTATACAGGATATGCAGATTGCGCATGATTGCAAACAGCGGAACCAAAAGCAGAACGCTGGGGAACATATTGATCATCAGGAAGATGGTCAAAAACGCTTTCTTTCCCTTGAACCTGTAGCGGGAAAAAGCATAAGCTGCAAGCAGCGTTGTGCATAATGTCACCAGTGTAGTGCAAGCGGCTACCAAAAAGCTGTTACGCAGACAGATTAAGTAGTCTGACTGAGTAAACAATTTAATATAGTTGCTAAATGATACACTATGAGGCCAATATGTGAGCTGAAAGATTTCTTTCGGGGTTTTGATGGACGTTATTAGCGTCCAATAAAACGGGAAAAGCGTAAATATAAGAATTAAAGTGAGGGGTATAAAGAACAAAAATATTTTTGAGAGTACACTTTCTTTTTTCATTGCAGCACCCATCCAGTCTGACGCTACTCAGCGTCTTTAAAAAAGTTTTTCAGGTAGAAAAATTCGACAATCATCAATAACAGGGTTAGCATAATGGAAAGAGTCGAAGCTATGCCAAAATCGAGTGTACCGTACGCTTTCTTGAAAGCATAAACACTTAACGTATGGGTTGAATAGCCGGGGCCGCCACCAGTCATCGAGAAGATAACATCAATAGAATTTGCTACCCATATAATGCGAAGCATTGTTGTTACGAAGATTGTGTTTTTCATAGACGGAATCGTTATGTTAAACAGCTTGCGAATGCGGGAGCAACCGTCAACATCCGCAGCTTCGTACAATTCATTTGGAATTGCCTGTAAACCAGCCAAGAGCATAATTGCAAAGAAAGGTATACCCTGCCAGACTATCGTGACAATTACTGAAGGCAGAGCCGTACTTGGATTTGCCAGGAAGGGAATGAATTTATTTATTATTCCGAGTTTATGCAAAACGTCATTAATGACACCGTAATTGCCATCATACATCCAGCTCCACATCAAACCAATCAGGACGCCCGGTGTGACCCACGGAACAAGCACTGTAGCTCTTATAGCGCCTCTTGCGTGGAAGCTGGTGTTAAGAATAAGCGCAAGTATAAATCCGAAAATAAACTGAAAACCAACACCAAATACAACCCAGATTACCGTATTTAACAATGACTGATAAAACAGTGAATCGGTCAAAACGGTGATGTAATTTTTAAATCCGACAAATCCCCGCACTCCGGGAATCATCAGATTATAGTTTTGGAAGCTCATCCCTATTGAATTTAACACAGGATAAGCTACAACGAGCAGTACAAACAATACCGCCGGCATGATTAATAAATATGGGGCCCAATGGATTTTCTTCTTCATAACTAACCACGCAATCTTTTTTTCAAGGGTGCCCGCAAGCCTTTGCAGGCACCCCTGAATTTAGGTTTTTTCTTATTGAATTCTGTTAGCAATCAAGCCTGACCCTTTAGCTGCGCATCAAGTTGTTTTACAGCTTCTTCTGCTGAAATCTTGCCCATTAGAGCCTGCTGCATAACTGGTGCCCAGACATTGTTGACCCAGTTCGCTGTTGTCGGCAGGATCGGGAAGATACCTGCATAAGACTGGCTTTCCATTGAGACTTTCATGAACTTGTTATCTTTAAATTCTGCAGACTCGGCCACAGAGCTGACAACCGGCAGATTGCCTGTTGCAAGGTCCCATTTCTTAACCGCATCGGCTGAAGCAAGGTATTCAACCCATTTGATGGCTGCATCCTGATGCTTGGTTGATGCAATTACAACGTTCTCTGTGTCACCCATTGAAGTCCACTGTCCGCCGGGACCCTTCGGTACTGGGAACGCGTCTATATCATCGCCGTTTGCTTTGACCATGTCGACAGAGGAACCAATGTGATGGATAAACATAGCGATCTGGCCATTGTTAAACATTGTCTTGAGCTCAGCAAGGCCATCGTTTACAGCAGTCTTAGGCGCATAACCGTTCTTATAGAGGTCAATGAATACCTGAGTACCTTTAACTGTTTCGGGACTATTGAGTATGACTTTGTTATTTTCGTCGGCAAATCTTCCGCCGTAAGCTTGGATGAAGCTGCCCCACGGTTCCTGACCGCCGGAAGCGCCGCGCAGGCCGAAACCATAAACTTTCTTGCCGTTTATAGTGGTGGTGCATTTCTTAATATCTTCAATGAACTCATCAAAAGTTTTCGGTACTGAATCGATTCCGACCGCTTTGAAATAGGAAGGCCTGTAGTAGACATAAAGCACCTGCCATGTCCACGGCATTGTGTAAATCTTTCCGCCGCCGGCTTCTTTCATCTTGTCCCAGAGCATAGGCAAGATTTCAGATTTTCCTTCCCATTTATCTACTGCATCGTCTAACGCGAGAAGGTAATTGTTTTGAGTGTAGGCAGGAGTCCATGTCAGCTTGAACGATGCTGTATCAGGTCCGCCTCCTCCGGCCAACGCAGTTGTCAGCGTGTTGCTGAAATCAGAATAAGCGTAGGTTTGCATTTTTACTGTAATGTTTGGATACTTGGAATGGAAATCATCTGCGATTTTGTTCATGGTTTGCATGTAATCTGCAGAGTCAACCCATAGCCAGTGTGTGATAGTAACCGGTGTATTATCGTTAGATGAGGCAGCATTATTCGATGAGGTCTTGCTGCCACAGCCAACGAAAGAACCGGCAACAATCACTGCTGCCAGAGCGGCAGATAATGCTCTTACGAACTTTACCATTACTCATTCTCCTTTTTAGATTTTTTATTCATTAAAATGTCATCGATGCTCTGCATAAGATGACATTTTAAAGCTTCCCTTGCGCCTTCAGCATCCCTGTTTTTTATTGCATTAAATACTTCTTCATGAAACTTTATTGCTTTCGCAAAACTATCCCGCGAATTAACTGTTTTCTCATAACCTGCTTTAATCGAATCATTGATAATCGGTATGATGCGGAAGATAACCTCGTTCTTTGTCGCTTCTGCGATGGCGTTGTGGAAGGCCATATCAACTTCTGTATGATTCTGATTGAGTTCAAGTACTTTATGTGCTTCATTTATATTATTTTGAAGTTTTATGAGATTATCCTCAGTAGCGCGCTCAGCAGCTAAAAAGGCTATATTGGGTTCAATCAACAGGCGTGTCTCCATCAGGTTTTCCAATACGCGGTTTGAGTCTATTAATCTCAGGCCAAGCGGGTCTTTCTGTAGTCCAGGTTTTTCAACTACAAAAGTGCCAATTCCCTTTTTTATTTCAATTACATTCTCAGCGATTAATATCTTTATAGCCTCACGTACGGAAGAACGGCCACATCCAAAAATCTTGCTCAGTTTAGATTCACTTGGAAGCACATCGCCTGGATTGTAATACCGTTCTGCAATTAAGGTCTTTATCCTCGCTGCAATTTCTTGAGGGTAATCAGATCTGTTAGCCCGTATACTACCTGTTAGAGTTTCAGATATCTTTTCAATGTCTTCTAACCCCATAAAAATTCCTTTCCGGCAAACGGTTTTCTATATGTATTTTTTAATTGCAAAATCACATATCCGACGTCTGATGTATAAATTAATATATTATTAATTTTAGTTAGTTTTACATATCAGACGTCAGACGTCTGATATGGTGATATAATTATATCATCAAATGATTCATAAAGTCAATACACTTTTTTAAATTTTTTGTGCAAATTTATCATCAAATCAATGCAAAACTTATCGACATAAGAATTCTTCTGCCCATTTGAAAATATCTTCGTGCAATTTTGCTGTTTGGCATAAATGTTTTTCCATACCAACGGGATAAACTCAATAAAAAGTTAAGCATTGAAATTTCTCATTGACTTATCTCATTAAGGCATATATACTCCATGTATATATATGCCTTCCGCGTAATAAGAAAAGGAGCATACTGAAAATGAATGCTATTAAATTCGGCTGCCAAACATATCCGTGGAAAATGAGTGCCAACAGATTTCGTGGCCAGATGCCCCACATAATAAAGGCGATCGCCAATGCCGGTTATCAGGGGCTTGAAGCTGAAATAGACATGCTCGGTGAGTATTTTTATAAGCCTGCCCAATTGAAAGAGCTTCTCTTTGAGAACAATATCACATTGTGCTCATTGGTACTGCACCAACCGTGGGAGCATGAGCAGGAAACCGAAGAGGAACATAGATTTTCCCTGCTGGCGATTGATTTTCTGAAGCACTTCCCTTTTGCCAAGCTTGTCGTTTCACATCACGCCGGCGACGTGGAAAGAGGCACCGGCAAGGAACTTCTGCAAAGGCGCCGAAACCTGATTTCCTGTATGAATTCCGTCTGCAATATCGCCGCCGAGGAGGGTATTGTAACCTGTTACCATCCCAACTCGTCTAAGAACTCGTTATTCAGAACCGCAGAGGATTACGAAGTGCTCTTTGATATGCTGGAAGGCACAGATATCGGTTACGCGCCGGATATCGGCCATATTGTCAACGGCGGCATGGACCCTCTCACCATTTTGAAAAAGAGCCGCCAGAAGATACGGCACGTCCACTTTAAAGACCGCACCGCACAATGCAAATGGGCCGTCATGGGTGAAGGCAATATAGACTTTGACCAAATTGTCAGCTATTTGAAAGCTACAGATTACCGCGGATGGATTGTCGTCGAGAATGAATCACCGAGAGCACAGCAAAATCCGGATGACGCAGTAAAGCGCGACGCGGAGTATGTCCTAAAATATAAAGGCTGAGATGAAATCCGTCCCTGCCGTTCTCCTGATTGTTAATACGCAAAATAAACCCGGCTTGCCGTTTTATTAGCTTGCCGGGTTTTGTATCTCCGATTTGGTCTAAAATGTAAGTTTTCCATTCTTGAATGTCATTTTTGCCTCAAACCTTTGGTGCATCATTGCGCTTAATTTTGAAATATGCCCCAATTATATACTGCGACATTTTTATTATTTTCCTAATCCGAGACTGTGAGCTGCTACCCATACAATCCATTTTTCGCTCTATCTTTGCTATTCACATATTTGGGTTTCCTGTTGATTAATATTTTACAATAATTTTTTAAAAATGGCACAAAAATCGACTAAACGGGACAAAAAAGGGGGTAAACGGGAGTAATATTTTGGAAAATCCGCTCACACATTGAAACTTTACGGCAGCACTCAAAATTTTAAATCTGCTGCTATTTTTTATTTGTTAAATCGTCTTACGTCCCCATTTAACACATAAAACAACATCCGCAGGGCCAGACGTCACCTGAACCTGCGGCTGAATATGCAAGACTTTAATTTCAAATAATAAACGCCTACAGCATAAACTATAGCCTATCCTTTAACAAATTTTCTTTTATTTTAAATATGTAAAGTCCTGCTGCTTCAACTAACTTACCTAATGCAAATATCTTAACACCCGATATTAAGCACACTGATACTATAGTAAAAAATAGTTAAAACGCTATGCCCATAACTGGTGTTGAAGTTAACTATACCGAGAATTGTATATAATATAACTGGCACCACGGAAAATACATACATAATTTTTGGCAAAATGTGCGCTGGCCTATTACCTTTTTTCAAGTGTACTGGCCTATTAATTTTGTCCTCATTTGTATTTGTTGCCTTATCTGATCGGTCATTAAGACAATGTAAGCAAAAAGTTTCATTATCTTCTCCTGAAGCGTAAAAATCTCCTGAAAATATGGTTCTTCCGCAAACAGAACATTTAATTGATGGTTCGTCTACCTTCTTAAGAGAATTATTATAACATTCAAGACATAAAAAACCCAATCTTGTTTCGTACTTACTTTCATTTTTGCCGCATTTGCTGCATATCATATTTGTCACCTTCACTTATTTTATTGCAAGAAGAATAATTGAGGCCGAAACACGATACCCTCCTTCTTGATTCTTATATTTATTACCATTATACTCCTTGACAGTATCTGATTCAATACAAGAAATAGAAACCAAGAGGATTATTTAGCAGAATATTATTTTTTATTGTAGAAACTGGCGCTAAAAACAGATAAAATAAAACCCCTGATAAATGGCTCAATAGCCATCATCAAGGGATTTGATTTGGCGGAGAGAGAGGGATTCGAACCCTCGAGGGGTTTTAGGCCCCTACACGATTTCCAGTCGTGCCCCTTCGACCAGCTCGGACATCTCTCCAAAATTAACTTTGCGTCGGAACACAAAAAGTATTATATCAAAAAAGTCTTTGAATTGCAATAGAAAATTCGATATTGCCGTTAAAATAAATATATCCTGACGCTGTTATGTACCTAAATTATATTCGCCAGTTACTGTTCCCTATTCAATGGCAGGGTGTTTTTAAATTTGCAGTATAAGCCATCAAACTCGGATATAACGCTACATAAAAGCTGTTTCCGCGATACAACCTTGCCCGTCTCAAGCATAATGGAGGTTGCCTTATCTTTAATCTCATCCGGGAAATCATCTATAGTTTCATTCACGTTAATGCCTATACCAACAATTACATAATCGACCATATCCGTTTCACCGCTTGCCTGCGTCAGTATTCCGCACAGTTTTTTCCCATTAAGAAAAATGTCGTTAGGCCATTTAATTTCAACATTCTCTGCAAACTTCCTAATAGACGCAGCAACTGCCTCACAGGCAAGCCCGGTCACTAAAGGCACTTCGTTCATCCGAATACCAGGTCTTAAAATAACCGACATCCAGATCCCAAGCCTGTTTTGCGAGAACCATTTCCGTCCTATCCGCCCTCTTCCGTCCGACTGCTCTTCTGCTATAATTATCGTGCCCTCCTTTTCCCCGCACTCGGCAAGTTCCCGCGCCTTTTCACTTGTTGAGCCGAGCGTATCAAAATGAACAATACGCTGCCCTATAATTTTTGACTTCAATGTATCTTTTATCTCCTCATATGTTAAAACATCAGGGCAATAAACCAGCTTGTAACCGTTTTTTGACATAGATTCAATCTTATAGCCGTCATTTTCGAGCCGCTTTATATGTTTCCAGACTGCGGCCCTGGTAATGCCCAGTTTATTACTGATTTCCTGCCCCGAAACGAAGCTATCCCTATTTTCTTTGAGAATCTCAAGAATTTTCTCTTTCAAAAACGGTACCCTCCGTACTTATATTCAACAAAATTATATCACAAATTATTACTGCCAGCCTTGACATCGCGAGGCAAATATTATAAATTAATTGTAAACCTATTTTAATTTTTTAGTTTACAATTAAGGGGACAAATAATATGAACAGAACGAGAAATATGGTTTTAGCCGCATTGTTTACGGCACTTATGGCCGCCGGTGCTTTTATTAAAATTCCTGTCGGGCCTGTTCCCATATCGCTTCAGACGCTGTTCAGCATGCTGTCGGGCATTGTGCTGGGCCCCTATGTGGGCGCTCTTTCGCAGATTATTTATATAGGACTCGGCCTTGCGGGTATCCCTGTTTTTACGTCCGGTGGCGGGCCGTCATACATATTTAACCCCAGTTTCGGATTTTTGCTGGGATTTATTCTGTCGGCCTTTATTTCGGGCAAGCTTTCGGACAAGGGCAAACGCAATTCATTTATCAAACTCTTTGTCGTCTGCCTGTTGAGTTCATTGTCAGTATACTGTATTGGCGTCCCGTATATGTATTTGGTTTTGAAATACTCAATGGGTATGGATATAACTATTCCGAATGCGATTGAAACGGGATGCCTTCTGTTTATTCCGGGGGATACAGCAAAATCTCTCATCGCAGCGGTAATCGGCAACAAGATAATTCCCTTGCTCAAAAAGGTTCAGCACGACAACTGATATCATATCCCTAATCGGCTTTTCGAACATTGCAGATTTCTGGGCTTAACTATTAAGTTTGAGTCGAATATTATTATATTAAGGTATCACTTGCAGACATATGTCCATAAAATATAAATAGGTAAATTTATAGAATTATTGATGTCGTTCTTGACTATTTCAGCTATAGAGTTAAAATTAAGATACAGCTAAGTCTTATTTTTAAGTTGCATTATTGAAAATGCGTTAATAAAACAAAGGAGCCTGCAATGAAAGTATTAATACTTACGACGTCGACAGGGCAAGGTCATAATGCGGCTGCAAGTGCTATCAGTGAAGGTCTCAACGCACTTGGCTGTGAAACAGAAATTTTAGATGTTCTAAGCGTTGGCAAAAGAAATATCTCACCTCATATTTCTTCACTTTACAGCAATATCGTCAATCATACTCCGCTGCTTTTCAGCGTCCTTTACAATATGGGAGCCGTTGTCAGCTCCAGCAAAAGGCATTCGCCTATTTACTATTTAAATTCACTTTACAGCAGCAGTCTTGAAAGAAAACTTAACGAATCAATGCCAGATGTGATTGTCTGTACGCATATATTCGGCGCGCAGGCTTTTACATATCTTTATAATAAGAATAGAATCCGAATTCCGTCTGTCGCAATAATGACTGATTACACCTGTTCCCCGTTTTGGGAGGAAACAAAGGCAGATAAATTTGTAATACCATCGCCCCTATTGATAGACGAGTTCGCAGAAAAAGGTATACCAAAAGAAAAAATCGTACCTATAGGTATTCCGGTCAGAACAAAGTATATACATAAGACAGAAAAAGCTGTGGCCAGAAAAAAACTGAATCTGCCGCTTGACAAAACAGTATTTTTTTGTATGGGCGGCAGCACTGGCTTTGGGAACATTAAAAAACTGTGCGTTGAACTTAAGAAGGTAAAACCAGATTGTATCATTACGGCGGTTTGCGGGCATAACGAAAAACTTTACAGAAAATTATGTGAATACCCGTCGGTCAAAGCCTATAACTTTTCTGATGATGTCGATATCCTTATGGACGCTGCCGACGTGGTGCTAACCAAGCCGGGAGGATTAACCATTTCCGAAGCAGCGTCGAAGCGTATTCCACTTATTCTTACTGCGCCTATTCCCGGAGCCGAAACAATGAACGCAGCGTTTTTTGAAAAATGCGGCATGGCAATATCAGCAAAAAATATCAAGGATGCTGCCGCGGCGGCCAAAAAAATCACAGAGGACGAAAATCTGTCAAATATGCTGATTTCTGCTCAGCAAAAATATATTTCAACAGATACGAGCAAACAAATAGCCGAACTTGTTGTTGAAACGGCAGGTCAGGCAGGGACATTTGGGGAGGAATAACTTTGTGCCGGTTAACACAGTGTATCATAATGACACTGGCGGCTTTTATAAGCGGTGCCGTTATGTACTCGTATTTGATTCCTCTGGTTCTGTTTCGTGTTAATATCGTAAAAATATCTGCCGACAAAAACCCGGGATGTTCAAATGTAATCCGGTCTGTCGGCCTTGTGACAGGTATTGTCTGCATGGTACTCGATGTACTTAAGGCCTTCTTACCTGTTTTTATCGCCGTTAAATTTATAGGACTGAGCGGATTCTATCTGGTTCCTGTCGCTGCGGCGCCAGTTCTCGGCCACGCCTTTTCACCAATGCTCAAGTTCAAGGGCGGCAAAGCAGTTTCAACTGCTTACGGAGTTTTGCTTGGTCTGCTGCCGCTCACAATTTTTGTTATCGTCCCTGCATTATTTATGGCATTTTTCAGATTTGTGGTTGTAATAAGGCCGGATTCTTACGGTGTTGCAGTCAGTATGGCGGGTGTGTCGGCTTTCGCCCTGATTTTTGTTCCAGAACTCTGGCTTAAGGCCATAGTAATTACCATTTCCGCCGTTATGATTTATAAACTGCTGAAACATCCGGATAAAGGAACCTTTTCAATCGGAACCTTACACCATATCGTAAAAATAGAAGACAAACGCCTTGTCTTTGTAAAATATGAAACATAAAATTTTGGATTCGGTTTAGTTATATGTTGCCCCCCTTTTCATTTTTTAAGCTCTATGTTGGTCTCTTTAACTATATAAAGAGGCCTTTTTTTTGTCTCCATATACGCTCGCGCCAAGTAGCCGCCCATTATACCCATACACAAAAGCTGTATTCCGCTCAGCAGCAGTATAATACAAACCAGCGAAGGCCACCCGCTTGTAGGGTCGCCGAAAACAAGTGTCCTGACAAAGATAAAAATTATCATTATAATCGACAAAGCAAATAGCACAACGCCTACAACCGATGCAATAGCCAGAGGCGCCGTTGAAAAGGCTATAATGCTGTTGATTGAGTAAAGAAACAGTTTCCAGAATGACCATTTACTCGTGCCTGCAACGCGTTCGACATTCTCGTATTCCAGCCACTTTGTTTCGAACCCAACCCAACTGAAAATACCTTTGGCAAACCTGTTAAACTCCGTGACGGACAGTATAGAATCCACCATCTGCCGTTTCATTAATCTGAAATCCCTGCAGCCGTCCACAATTTCCGTTTCCGATATCTTGCTGATAAGCTTATAATAACAGCGGGCAAAAAAGCTGCGAATCGGCGGCTCTCCTTTTCTCGTAACGCGCCGTGCCGCAACACAGTCATAATAGCCTTCTTCCAATATGTCATACATTTGCTTGAGCAAGTAGGGCGGGTCCTGCAAATCAACATCCATTACGGCAGTATAATCTCCCCTACTCTCTTTAAGTCCGGCGAAAATGGCCGCCTCCTTGCCGAAATTTCTTGAGAAGATGACATATTTTACATGCTTGTCTTCGGACGCTATCTTTTTTATTTCCTTTGCTGAATTGTCCCGGCTTCCGTCACTTACAAATATTATCTCATAATCTGTGTTCGGGATTGAACGCAAACTTTTTACAACCTCGGCATAAAAGATAGGAATAGCCTGCTCTTCGTTATAGCAAGGCACCACAATAGAAATCAATTTGTCCATCAGTTATCTCCTGCTGCTAACCTCCATTATTCAAGCATATATATTGCGGCTATTATTTCCCTGATAATATTATGCCATGTTTATACAGTTCGTAAACAATTTGCGCTAATTGATGTGCTAATCTAAACCAGTATTATTGCAGCGAAAGCCTAAATAAACAATACATGGGGCTTTTCCTGCACTGGCAGTTGAGATTAGGCCAACAAAAAAGGGCCCGGCAAAAACCGAGCCCTTTTTAATATATTGGTTATCTTATTTTGAGCTGAACGGATTCTCAGAAGGATAGAGCATGCCTTTCGGCTGATTGAATGCAATATCCTTAATTCCGAGATAACGGAACAGGGTGAACAGTGCCTTTCCAACGTGGCTGAAGGCAACAGCGCCGTGGTGCGGATAGTTCTTCTCGACCAGAACATGGCGATAGAATCTGCCCATTTCTGGGATAGCGAAAATACCAATGCCGCCGAACGAACGTGTTGCTACAGGCAGAACCTCACCCTCAGCAACATAGGCTTTCAGCTCTCCGTCAGAGGTGCTCTGCAGGCGGAAGAATGTAATACCGCCGGGAATAATATCGCCTTCGAGTGTTCCGCGTGTAAAGTCTGGGGTCTGGCCGTTTTCAAGCAGCCTGTTCTGAATAAGCTGATACTTGATTTCGCCGTTTTTCAGCTTGCAGAACGGTGTGTTGCCGCAATGGAAGCCCATGAATGTATCGTTGAGCTTGTAGTCGTACTTGCCCTTGATATTCTCATTATAGAGATCCTGCGGAACTGAATTGTTGATATCGAGCAGTGTTACCGCGTCACAAGTCAGGCACGCGCCTATGTATTCACTTAATGCACCGTAAATATCAACTTCGCACGCAACCGGCATACCGCGGCTGGCAAGTCTTGAGTTTACATAGCAGGGTTCAAATCCGAACTCTTTCGGGAACGCCGGCCAGCACTTGTTAGCAAAGACAACATATTTGCGGGAGCCTTTGTTCTGCTCAGCCCAGTCAAGCAGTGTGAGTTCAAACTGAGCCATGCGCGGGAGCAAATCGGGATATTTATTGCCCTTTGTGCCAAGCTCTTTGGCCATGTCTTCAACGACGCCCGGGATACGCGGGTCATCCTTGTGTGCCCTATAGGCGACCATCAGGTCAAGCTCAGAGTTCTCCTGTACCTCTATGCCGAGATCATACAGCGGCTGGATAGGTGCGTTGCAGGCGAAGAAATCCTGCGGGCGCGGGCCAAAAGTAATGATCTTGAGATTCTTAATGCCGATAACAGCACGGGCGACAGGAATGAAATCTTTAATCATCTCGACGATATCATCGGAAGTGCCAACCGGATATTCCGGAATGATTGCCGGGATATGGCGGAGATGCAGGTTATATGAGCAGTTGAGCATGCCGCAGTATGCGTCGCCTCTGCCATTAAAGAGGTCATTGCCTGACTCTTCGGCAGCAGCCGCATACATTACAGGGCCGTCAAAGTATTTTGCAATAAGTGTTTCCGGCGTTTCCGGACCGAAGTTGCCGAGGAATACGACCAGAGCGTTGCAGCCTGCCGCCTTAACCTCTTCCAGCGCCTTCATTGCGTCTTTTTCATTTTCTACAGTGGTCTTTGCCTCGTAAATGTCGATTCCCTTTGATTTGCAGCTTTCCACAATGGCTTTTCTGCGTTTCTCAGACAGGGAAATGACAAAGCAGTCGCGGCTAACGGCCACAATTCCGAGTTTTACTTCTGGAATATTCTGAAACATGGTAATTCTCCCTTCGGTAAAGTTAATTTTCTATAATAATATAATAATAATATTTTAAAAGCAATGCCTTCTTAAGATTAAAACAACGTATGTCATTATTCTAATGTGATATTCTCACCCGTAAGGCCGACAAAAGCACCGTCATTCTGCAGTCCGGAATCCTTATGGGCGATAAGCCACTTATTTTTCGCAAATAAGAGTTTCGCCTCGCCTTCCTTTTTCGGCGCGTCTTCAAGATCTAAATTAGTGCCGCGCGGCAAGACAACGGCATTTCTGAAACCTTTGCCCTTATAGCTGCATGGCGCAAAGTGCAAAGTAGTTGCATACATTTCAAACATTGTGCCGGCCGGAACATGGAAAGCTTCAACCAGCGAAGTATCATAAGAGAATGTTTCGGGGTCCACATCCTGAAGAGAACCCAGCAAAAGAACCAAGTCGTCAGCAGCAATATTGATTTCTGAAGAACGGTGATATTCAAGCGCGTTTAGCTTGTGGTTTACGCCGTTGCAATAGCCCAGTTCAATCGGCATGCCGCCAAACACAGTCTTTTGAAGCTGTTCAAAAATGGGGAGCTTCTCCAGTTCAGGGTCAGAGGCCACATAAACTGTGCTGTCGCTCGGCATAGGCGTTTTCTTAAGCGCCTCAAACAGCTCCGTGCAGTCAAATCCGTCAATTACCCTTCCATACTTTCTGAAAGGCTTGTCATTAATGCTTTGGATTTTCATCATAAGCACGTTCCTTTCTGTATAAAATGGGGCTAAGCCCCCGGTAAATATTGAGCACAATAGGCAATTCTACCATCATTTGTATATTAGTGAGAACTTTAATAAGGGACATTTATAAAAGTTGTTGCAATTTAATGATATCATCATGTGCTTTTCCTGTCAATAATAATAAATACCAATAGAAAAGTATTTATTAAAAAAGTATGACGTGCTATACTAAAATTAATAACTTCATTTACCATAGCGAAAAATGACGAAGGGTGTATACTTTTGAACAATCTTCAGGTGAGAGACACAAACAAAAAGCGGGTTATTAATTATTTGTATAAAAACAATGCGGCAGCAAAGCAGGATATAATCAGCACCTTAGGGTTAAGTATGCCCACAGTCTCCCATATCCTAAAAGAGCTTTCTGACCGCGGCCTTGTTAAAAAGGTCGGGACGCTTCAGTCCTCCGGCGGTAGAAAGCCTGCCGCAATTTCATTGGTTTATGACGCAAAGCTGTCAGTTGGAGTTGAAATCAAAAGCAGACACCTTCTCTTTTCTGCGATAGACTTGGGCGAAAATATCTTATACAGCAAAAAAATCCGGTTTCCTTTTCATAATGACAATGACTATTACCGCATGTTCGCCGCAGAAATTGAAAAATTCATTGATGAAAGCGGCATTGACACCAACAAGCTTCTTGGGGTTGGCATTGCCGTCCCCGGAATTGTCAACATAAGAAATAATATTCTGGAATATAGCCCAACATTAAATGTGACAAATCTCCCGCTTGAAACCTTGGCAAAATTCATCCCCTACACAGTGATGTCGGGGAACGAGGCGAACTTAGCAGGCTTTTCTGAAGTATGGAAGATGGACAATATTGAGGACGCCGTTTTTCTTTCAATAAACAAAGGTGTCGGCGGCGCGATCTTTATCGGCAATAAGCTTTACTACGGCAAAGACGGCCGCTCGGGCGAATTTGGGCATATGACCATTGTCAAAGACGGGCAGGTTTGTTCATGCGGCAAAAGGGGCTGTCTGGAGGCATATTGTTCATCAAAGGTTCTGATTGAGCCTGATTATGATGACATCGACGAGTTTTTTGCTGATTTAGAGGCGAATAATGAAAATTGCCAGAAAAAATGGCATACATACCTTGATTACCTTGCAACTGGCATCAATAATATTTACACACAATTCAATTCAAATATTATCATCGGCGGAGAAGTCAGTACATATCTGAAAAAATACTGCGAGACGCTGCAGCAGATGATTATTTCGCGCAGCACATTTGAAACCAACGCCGATTACCTCCATTTCAGCCAGTTCGGCGACCATGCCAGTTCTGTGGGCGCGGCGCTTCTTCTGGTGGATGAATTCCTGAGCGAATAAGAAAATATTGTTGAGCCGCCCCACTTTTAAAAGGGCGCAAAAATAGGGGCTGTACCAAAACGCTGAGATAATCGGCGTCAGGTACAGCCCCTTTATTATTGCTCTTTAGTTTTTCATGGGCCAGTACGGGGATGACAGAGCCGCGTGATTCTTTCTTGTATTCCGCTTTCACTTTCTTTTGTGAAAAGGACAACCAGATAATCGCCGGGTAAAATTTTCGTGCTTCCCTGGGGCACCAGCTCTCTTGTGCCGCGCCTCAATCCAACAATCAGGGTACCCTGGGGCCAATTAATATCACAAACCATCTTCCCCGCTATATCACATCCGTACTCAACCGGAATTTCCATAAGCCCGCCTTTTTGCTGAATGGGCAAGGAATCCCTGTTCTTTTCGACATACCGCTCCAACAATGATTCATAAATAGGATCGATTTTCAGCAAGTCGGACAGCAGCAAGGCAATAAACGAGCAAGCCGCAACCGGAAGCATATGTACAAGCGAACCGGCCATTTCCGCGGTAAGGAGGATACTCGTGATCGGCGCTTTTACAGATGACGAAAGCGCCCCGGCCATGGCGCAGACCGCAAAATCAGGAACGTATTGCACAGGCAGGCCAAAACGCACCGCAATCAAACCAAGCAGGCTCCCCGAAAGCGCCCCGACAGACAAAATCGGCATAAAAATGCCGCCCGGAACGCCGCTCCCGAAGCTGGTGCTGGTAAACAGCAGTTTGACGACAAGTAAAATAGCAATCAGTGCGATACCGCTTTTCGCGCTCTCGGCAAATTTAATAAGCCCCTGCCCGCCCCCGATGGTCAGCGGCAAAAACATACCGCACGGCAGTGCAATCAGCAGCGCGATACAAGGTCTCACAAAAGCAGGCAGTTTATTATACAGGGTTTGAAAGCCCAGCAAAGACTTTGTTATCAATGAACCTACAAGTCCGGAGACAATGCCAAGCGGAATCAGCCAAAAGTAAAGCGTAATTGGCAGTTGTGGAAGCGTAGTAAAACTCAAAACTGGTTTTAAGCCAAAAAAATGCTTTGACACGATGTCAGCCGATAAAGATGCCGCGGTGGCAGAAACAAGTATAAGCGGTGAAAAACTGCGGTGAACCTCTTCCAGCGCAAAAACCATGCCTGATAGCGGCGCATTAAATGCAGCAGCCAAGCCCGCCGCGGCGCCGCCGGTAATCAGGTAGTTTTCTTCAAGCCGGTTCTTCTTGCTCGTCACTTTTGAGACAATTTGCCCGCCGGAAGCTCCAATCTGTATTGACGGGCCCTCGCGTCCAAGTGAAAGTCCAAAAAACCCGCAAAGTATTCCGCCGACAAACCGGACAGCAAGAATTGTGTACCACTTCATTTTCAGTCCGAAAAGCACGACGCCCTCAGTCTGCGGAATTCCGCTGCCGGACGCCATCGGCTCCAGTTTTACTAACCAGCTCAGAAAAACGCCTGCCGCGGCGATACATATAACCCAGACAAAAATCCAAACGGGATGAAATCTTAAGAACTTGTAGATGTTGGTGGCGGTTACGGTGCCATACTCAATGCCCATACGATAAAATACAGCCAGCAAGCCTGCTACCAAACCGCAGAGAATCCCCTTTAATGCAAGGCTCCATTTTAGCTGATTAAATCCGGAAAGCAATTTATATATCTTAGTTTTGGCCGTTTCCAAAGCAGAACCCCCAACCTGACGTTATGTGCAACTATACCTCTTAAAGCAGTAAGTCCAAAAATGCGCAAAATATCTTCACAGCAAAACTTATGCTCTTCTGCTCTTAGCTGCGCCACTGCAATATATACAATAAAGGATGACGATCCTATCTTTACTATATCAGGAGTTCCCGGATTTAGCTAAATTTTCTACAACCGCTAATATTCATGTTATCTAAGAGACAGTAAACACTACGACAAGAATTGTTGATAAAGTGTTATAGAAAGGAATTTATTTTCAATCAAAAAGTGCCGCAATCCTTGACGGAATGCGGCACTACATTTATGGTTGCGGGAGAAGGATTCGAACCCTCACAAACAGAGTCAGAGTCTGTCGTGCTACCCTTACACAATCCCGCATCAGACAGCAGTACTTATTATACCACATAATAATCTAATGTCAATACTCAGACTGATATTTTTCGCAGAAAAATTCACACCATAAAATGCCAGCCCGGAACGCATTTCCGGGCTGGCATTCTTGCTATTTCGATGGCGTTCCACTGCTCAGTGTTTCATTTGTAAAACTCGATACTTTATAAATGTTTTCGCTTTCTTTTTCGCAGGTGAAACTTACCTTGTCACCCTCTTTTGTCAGTGCAAGCTGATTGCTTACGTCATATGCCGCGGTAAACAGCAGCCCGGATTTTTCGGTGAGTGTGAATTTATATACGGTCGAGCCATTCTGGGATTCGGCAGCAAAACGTGAAATTGTACCCTTGACAGTCTGCTTTAACGATTTGGTTTCCTCCAAATTTCCGCTTGAATTCTCCCTTATTTTGTGGTTGAAATCATCAAGCGCTGCGGTTATTGTTTCGCCTGTCCCGACTGTCGTATAATCTTTAACAGATACAAAAGCATATTGTTTAATGAGCCCCGCATTGTCTTTAAGCGTCATACAATACGTCGGCTCGCCGTTTACATTGGTGATAATCGGATAGGATGCAGTATATTTCAAATGCTGCACCTTTCCCTCGGCAGACTTCTGTGCCGCATATTCGGTAGCGCCGCCAATCTCATAAAGGTAGGGCTTTTTGGTCACCATATCCACCATAACAAAGCCGACCGCGCTTTCGTCCTCCCCAACGCTTGTAATACCGGTAAACAGATAGCATCGCCCGTTGTTATATACGATAATACTGCCGTCGGAAGTCTCAAACTTATCCTTGTTTGAAAAGTTCCAAACGCCGTGGATATACTCACCGCGGTTATTGAGCTGTCTCATAATAAAGCTCTGCGGCTGCACACGGTCAACCCAGTCAGGCATATTTGATATTGAGTATCTCCTGGTCTTGCCCGTTTGGGCGTCAATTATAAGTGCGCCAGTTGCCTCCGGCATGGAAAATCCGAGAAGGTTTTTATATGTTGTCACTACCCAGTAAGGCCTGCCGGTGTCGTCAAGTTCAAAGGAATAATCGGTAAGGCCGGTAAAAAGCCCGCCGTCGAGCCTTGCGTGCCGTTCTAATTTGTCAAACAGATAGGCCCGCGGCTGATATTTGATTTTATAGTTTTCCTTATATGAAACGTCCCGGGGGTCCGTTGCGGAAACCACTATATACCCCGGTGTGCCTGACATACTGGATAACCATTTAAAGAAGCCGGAGTGTTCAAGCGGAACCACCCAGACAAGTTTGCCGTTTACTCTCTGGATTGTAGGCGTACCCAGCGTCACCTGACTGCCGAGTGCAGGTTTCTCACCCAGCTTTTTGTCCGCGAGTTTATATGCCAAATCAGCATCAACTATCGGAAGCTGGGATACGTCCAGCGGCTGTAAATCTGACGTGAATTTTCTTGATTCCGGCTGCGGCATCTGGTCGCGATAACGGGAAGGATGGAAAAAAGGTATCGAGAAGATATTGACGGCCACTAATATTATCCAAGGCGCCACCGCCACTATAATCAATATCAGATTGGATTTTTTAAATGAAAAAAACGTCCCTTTTATATATGAGCCTGAAAGTTTAGAAGCCCCTCCGTAGGCAAAAATTGCAATCACTATTGATGCAATGACAATGCCCCAGAAAACAAGGCCATCGCTGTAAAGCGGGTTTAGGTTAGGCGCTGCGAAAAAAATAATGGCAGCATAAAAAAGCACAAATGCAACAATGGTTATAATTTTCGATTTCTTCATACTAACCTCCCGTTTAAAACAGCATTTGAGATAAAGCTGTAAAGAAGATATCCGAATTTTGCATTACGAAATGCCTGTTGGCTTTAAACGTGTATATTATAACATCGCTGAACTTAGCAGTAAATAATTAGTTCAATTTGCCTGCGGCAGTATATTGCAAAAGGTCAGGTTCGTAAATTGCATAAAAAAAAACCGCTTAGATTGGTTACACTAAGAGCGGCTGTAAATAAAAACGGACTATATTTTATATGAACAAATTAAAGAGCCATGTAACACCGGCCCCAAGCAAAATCGTTGCAGGAATGGTTATAAACCATGTAGCGATTATGTTGAATGCAACCGACCAGTTAACGGCTGTAATGCGTTTTGAAGCGCCTACGCCCATTATAGCTGTTGAAATTACATGCGTGGTGCTGACAGGAGCACCTAATGCCGTCATAACCTGTATAACAGCGGCGGCTGATGTTTCTGCTGCAAAACCGCCTATTGGATGGAGCCTTATCATATTCATGCCGACGGTCTTTATTATTCTCCAACCGCCAAGCGACGTACCGAGCGCCATAGATAAAGCGCAGATAAGCTTGACTTCAAACGGAACGCCGTCGGAAACGCTGATTATACCATTGCTGACAAGCGCCATGGTAATCACGCCCATCGTCTTCTGTGCGTCATTGCTGCCGTGGGAATATGCCATCAAAGCAGCCGAGAGAATCTGCAGTTTAGAAAAATATTTATTTACGGTGCGCTGTGAGAATGGTCTCAGGATAATGTAGAGAAAGCGCATGAATATAAAACCTATGACAAGGCCGATAAGCGGTGAAGTAAACAGCGGGACAATAACCTTATCCCAGATATTCACCCAGCAAACCACTTTGATACTTCCGGAAGAAACTATGGCAGCACCAATAAGGCTTCCGATAAGCGCATGTGAAGAACTGCTTGGCAAGGCGAGATACCATGTTATAAGGTTCCATACAATAGCTCCGAACAAGGCAGCCGCTATTACATGCTGGTCAAGAGATTCGTTCACTATGCCTGACGAAATCGTTTCGGCAACCTTAACACTGACAAGCGCGCCAACAAAATTAAGTGTTGCCGACATAAGTATCGCTGCTCTCGGTGTCAACACCCTGGTTGACACCGACGTTGCTATTGAATTAGCGGTATCGTGAAAACCATTTATAAAATCAAATGCAAGAGCAAGGACTATAACCAGCACAAGCATGAAACTAGACATTCTTTGAAACAATCCCTTCAATCATGTTGGCTATCGATTCACAGGTATCCAAAGTAGATTCCATGCTTTCAATGATTTCTTTCCATTTGATGATCTCAACAGGGTTCTGTTCCTTCGCGAATAATTCCTGAATTATTCTGTTGTAAGTCTCGTCGCCCTGATTCTCGATGTTATTTACCTCTATGATTTTGGGCTGCAGGGTTTTGCTTGTCTTCATTACCTTGAGCTCGCCAACAACTTCTGCAAGAACCCTTGTGCACTGCGTAACAAGCCTTGCCATTTCGACAGTCTGCGGCCTGATACGGGTTATCATAAATAGTTTCAATGCCTGTGCCGTGGCTTCAATATTGTCAATTATGTCATCCAGAGTCTTAGCTATCAGGAAAATGTCCTCACGGTCAATCGGTGTTATAAACGAACGGTTTAGATGCTCAATAATATCGTGAATTGTCCTGTCGCAGCTGTGTTCCAGCTTTTCAATTGCACCTATCTTTTCATCGATATCATTGTAGTTTGTAAAAAGATTCTGCAATATTTCAGCAGCCTTGCAGGTATCGTCCATTACAACTGAAAATAGGTCAAAGAAAATTAGGTCCTTTTTGGTCGTCTTAAACATTGCTACCTCCATTGCGATTCAGACGCATGAGCTGCCCTTCCGGATAAAATTAATCCATCAGCTGCGAGGACTCGCAGTTTAACAAGCAGGCAGTAAAAACGTCCTCAAAATCCTTAAAAATCTAAACTTAATGCTGATTTTTACACGTTTTTTTATAACTGCCAATCCAATAATTAAGTATATGTTTTTTGTCGCGTAGTGTCAATGGTTTATCTGCTATCTATTTTTCATTTTGTTATTCTGATAATACGCGATAACCTCCAACAAAATTTTTTATTGAAATAAGCAATAATATACGGTATTTTATTCCATAAACAACAATGTAAATTATTTTATTAAGATTTATTGTTTTATTCAGAAAAAATCTTTTTGATACCTAAAAAAAATAAGTGCACCATAAAGTGAATAATACAGACTTATTATTCACTGACAGTGCACCTAACATTTCATTTATTAACATATTCTTCAAGACATTTACCGCTGCTCATAATCTTCTTCGCGTCGCTCACGCCGACAAAACGATAGTGCCACGGTTCATACTCATATTTTGTGATATTCTCCTTATCCTTCGGATATCTGAGGATGAAACCGTAATTTGCGCAATTTTTATACAGCCATTTAAAGGCCGCGGTTTTATCAAAATCTTCGGTAAGCTCGCTGTGTTTGCTGTACCAGTCGCTGGTTATGATATCCGCGGCAAGGCCGGTCTGATGTTCACTCGTTCCCGGAGGCGCAACAGATAGCGCAGTATGGGCTTCCGCCTCCGCCTGCGTTTCGCCTTTAGCCAAAAAGGCCTTGACATGCCTGTCAAAATTAGCTTTCTGATATTGGTATGTCCTGTATCCGGAAATAATATTTACATCATAACCTGCTTTTCTCGCGTCGTTGATGAAATTCTCAAGATAAGACGCTGCGCGGGAATCGAACCGCCTGTCCTTGTCGGCAGAGGAATAATATTTCGCCGGGATGGTTGTCAAATTCGGGACATAATTTGCCGGCAGTTTATTGTCCTTGTTGACAAGCATAAGAAGGCTGCCGATAGTTGCCTTTCCAAAGTTAGTTTCATCTTTTCCTTCGTCAGAGGGCTTCTGCGAATTTCCCTGCGATGAAGATGAGCCTGATGAGGGTTGCTGCGATGATACCGGAGAAGACGAGTCTGATGAGGGTGCCTGCGATGATATCGAAGAAGACGAGTCTGATGAGGGTACCTGCGATGATATTTGGGAGGACGATGAGCCTGATGAGACCGCTTGTGCAAGAACATCCCGCTGTGAAGAAGACGCTTTGCCCGCATGGTTCTGTATGGCAAAAGCGGCAACTCCAGCTACAACAATAACAGCCGCACCTATTATGAAAACATTTTTTCTGATTCTTCTGTGCCTACGCATCGCAATTTTACCTTTCAAATTACTTTAATTCTTTCTTACCCATTTATTATGGAAGAAAATATAATAAATTGTTTATATATCCTTATAGTGCCAGTATGATACACAACGTCCTTGCGCCTTTTTGAAAGTCAGTAATCTGCACTCTCACTAAACTGTATCCTACAAATGACACCTAAAAAATTGTAACATAATAATTATGTTGCTGCAACCGCTTTATGCAAATTCCAGAATCCGCTGAAAACCAATTTCTAATGCCCGTTTATACTTAATAATAACCATTTATCAGATTTTCGGCAACGCACAAACTATTTTTATATTTATCTATAATAAATTATACAATATATAACATTGACAAATCGACATTTTGAGTGTATTAAACGTATTATTTTAGTAATTTCAAATAATTTTGTATAATCATATCAAAATGATTAAATTAGTTGATTATTTGCCAAAATGATAGTAATATGGTATTGGTCGGAATTTCGAATTATGTAGATTGTTAATTTTGAAACTAATAGGTCGTCCTATAAAATCCATATTTAAATAGCTGAAAACGCCTTCCGGCCCTATGCATGATTTGACTTGGCGTCTTCACACATAGTTTAGGGAGTTGTTAATATGCGAAAAACCAAAATTGTTTGTACTCTCGGTCCTTCTACGGATGATGAAAATGTAGTTCGCGAAATGATGCTCAGCGGCATGAACATTGCTCGCTTTAATTTTTCACATCAGACATATGCAGACCATAAAAGACGCGTGGATATGCTAAAAAAGCTGAGAAAGGAACTGGATTTGCCGATTGCCTTCCTGCTTGACACGAAAGGCCCTGAAATCAGGCTTGGAACTTTCCAGAACAAGAGCGTCGTCTTGAAGGAAGGTCAGACTTTCACTCTTACCACTAAGGAAATCGAAGGTACAGACAGCATAGTCAGCGTATCCTTCAAAGGCCTTCCTGGGGATGTCAAACCCGGCAATCACATTCTGATTGACGACGGGCTCATTGATATGGTAGTCGAGAATGTTAAAAATACAGATATCATCTGCAAAGTGCTCAACGGCGGAAAAGTTTCCAACAACAAAGGCGTAAACATTCCCGGCGCCCACCTTTCGCTCCCGTTCCTCAGTGAGAAGGACAAAAACGACCTTTTGTTCGGAATAGAGAATGGCTTTGATTTTATCGCGGCGTCATTTACAAGGACGGCTTCCGATATCATTGAAATCAGAAAGATTCTCGAAGAAAACGGCGGAAGCAGTATCCGCATTATTGCTAAAATAGAAAATTCCGAAGGCGTAGATAACATAGACTCAATACTAAAAGTTGCCGACGGCATTATGGTCGCCCGCGGCGATATGGGCGTTGAGATTCCCTTTGAAGAGATCCCGCGTCTGCAGAAAATGCTTATAAAAAAGGCATACAATGCCGGCAAGCTTGCTATCACAGCTACTCAGATGCTTGACTCAATGACTGTAAATCCGCGCCCAACCAGAGCCGAGGTTACAGACGTGGCCAACGCTATTTACGACGGTACAAGTGCAATCATGCTTTCAGGCGAAACCGCTGCCGGCAAACATCCTGTCGAGGCAGTAAAGACGATGTCCCGTATCGCGGAGCGTACTGAAGCCAACATAGATTATGTAAAGAGATTGGCACAGCGCCAGCCCGAGGAAAATCCGAGCGTCACCAACGCTATTTCACACGCAACCTGCACAACTGCCCATGACCTCGGCGCAGCTGCAATCCTGACTGTAACAAAGTCTGGACAGACCGCCCGCTTTATCTCAAAGTTTCGCCCCGCCTGCCCGATTATCGGCTGTACCCCTGACGAACAGGTTTATCGTCAGCTCAATATGTCATGGGGCGTTGTTCCTGTAATGACAAAAGAGATGCAAAATACTGACGCTCTGTTTGAGCATGCTGTCAACAGTGCCGTCGCCAAGGGCCTTCTCCATGATGGGGATTTGATTGTTATAACAGCCGGTATTCCGCTCGGCGTCTCCGGCACAACCAACCTTCTTAAGGTCCAGATTGTCGGCGATGCTCTTGTCTCCGGCCATGGTATTGTTCATTCAACAGTCTGCGGCAACCTCTGCGTCTGCAAAACTGAAGAGGAAGCCCTGAAAAATTTTAACGATGGCGACATCCTCGTTATTCCGCAGACTTCAAACAATATTATGCCTATCATCAAAAAGTGCTCGGGCATCATAGCGGAAGCTGACGGCTCAGCATCACACGCTGCCGTTGTTGGTTTGACACTTGACCTCCCAGTCATTGTCGGCGCCAAGAACGCAACCAAGATTCTTAAGAGCGGCACCACCGTTATCCTCGATGGCACAAGAGGAATCGTATTTAACTGCGAAAAGAAAAAGAAACCTGTCACATAATTTTAAACTTAATATTAAAAATTATAGTGTCGGCCCGCGGAAATTCCGCGGGCCGATTTTTTTATACCGCATAAAATCAATTATATTAAACAGTTTTAAATAGTTAGACATAATACACCGCCATAACCATTAAAATCTCCTTTATGCCCTTATTTCTACATATTTCCTATCATTAGTCAAATTTGGACTCCAAATAAATGTAATTTTGTAGAGTAAAAACTACAAAAATAATATAATTTAACGGCTGAAAAATATGTATTACGTTGTCCGAAAATCAGGCCTTTATATTTCACTTCTATACAACAATTAAGCTATTCACTATACAAAGAACTACCTCACCCAATATCAAAACAGCCGCCAGAAAACCGGCGGCTGTTTTGTATTATAATATTGCGCAACTGCGGCGAATAGTTCGATACCCGCTGTCCGCAAAAGATGGCTTCACTCTGTTAATATCCATCCGACGTATATATACACTTTAATTTCGGCCCTTGTGTTATGCAGCAGTCGGGCTTACCCCTCTCTTACCTATCGGTTCAAAGCTTCCTTAGATTCTATTACTTTTTATCTTCTGTCGTTCATATATCAATGAAATATTTATTCTCATATATGAAATTACAATTTTAACGATTGGTTCTGCCGCCATCTATTAATGGATCCTCTCATAGTGTTTGCCTGCTCATATGCCTTAGGTGTGGTTTATGCAACAAAAAAAGCTGTTCCCCGTTTGGGGAACAGCTTTGAAACCTGATGTTACAGTTTGTTGATAGCAAGTGAAATAAAGTTGATTATGAACAGGACCCCGGCGCCATACATAATCGGGTGAACCTCTTTAGCCTTACCCTTAACAATTTTAATCAGGATATAAGTAATAAAGCCGAGGGAAATACCGGTTGTAATGCTGTAAGCGAACGGCATGAAAGCAACTGTGATAAATGCAACGGCAGCATCCTCGAAGTTGTTCCAGTCGATATCAGATATAGCAGAAATCATGAGGATACCAACAACAATCAGTGCCGGAGCAGTAGCCGCACTCGGAACGATGCTGATTACCGGTGAAAATACGAGGCAGATAGCGAAGAGAATCGCGGTAACGACTGATGTAAGTCCTGTACGTCCGCCTTCAGCGATACCGGCTGAGCTTTCAACGAATGTTGTTGTGTTGGAAGTACCAACAAAAGCACCTGTAATTGTTGCGCTCAGGTCAGCAAAAAGGGCACGGTCAAGGCGGGATTTTACGCCTTTGCTTGTCATAAGAAGTTTTTCATCTTCTGCATCGAAAATGCCCGTACGGCGGCCAGTTCCGATGAATGTTCCCAGAGCGTCAAATATATCCGTAAGAACAAATCCTATAATAGCTGTAAGAGCAAGCAAGACTTTGTTGTGGTTTTCAAAAAGCCCAACAAAATCCATCTTGAATGCTGTGTCTTGAACAGAGGCAATTGATTTGCCGATTGCTGCAGGAGAAATCGAGATAGTTCCAAAGAAGTCAGACGCTGTTTTAATATTCTCTCCAAGCGACGGGAAGAATATATGCGGATCAACGCCGCAGGCAATCTCGATCATGCAGAGAATCGTAGTCGAAATGATACCGATGAGTATTGAACCTTTAACTTTGAGAGCCATCAGTATGAGAATAATTGCAACTCCAATAAGTGCAAGCTGAACGGAGGGATTTGAGAAGTTTACAAGAGCCGGTACTGCTGAAGCGTCAGCAATAACCGTTTTTGAAGGAAGCAGTGCATATTTGCCGGGATCGGAAGTAAATTTCAGAAGTCCGGCGTCTTTAATACCTATATAGGCAACAAATAATCCGATACCACCACCGACAGCACTTTGTAAGATAGGCGGCATGGCTCGGATTATGAGTTTGCGAAGACCAGTTACTGTAATTATAATATTTACGATACCGCAGATGAGCACCATTGCAAGGCCTTCCTGCCAGGTGAATCCCATAACACCACATACAGTATAGGTAAAGAACGCATTAAGTCCCATACCTGGGGCCAGAGCATATGGTACGTTTGCAAAAAACGCCATAACAAGCGTACCCACAACTGATGCTATGATTGTCGCAACGAAAATACCCTGCGGATTAAACGGGTTGTCTTGAGTTCCCGCATTTTGCAGTATACTCGGGTTGACAAAAATGATGTATGCCATAGTAAAGAATGTCGTAATTCCCGCTAATACTTCTGTGCGGACATTTGTGCCGTACTGTTTTAGCTTAAACAGCTTTTCCATTTGTTCTCCTCCATTTTTTTCTTTCTCCTGAATACATTTCCGTTCCCGACGTATGCGTGGGTCTTTTAGCCAAAACTAATTACAAGTAATTGGCTAAAAAATTGAAAAACGTATTTTTATTATATGTGAACAGATTTTAAAAATCAAGCTGATAATAATACTTTTTGCAATAATGACGTCGAAATATTGCATTTTTGGATTTATGAACAAAAAATAAAACCGGATATCAATCCGGTTTTATATATTCTAAAACAACGGCCTTAGTACAAGATTCCGTAGGAAAATCAGCAGGAGTATGAATGTAAATAAGATACTTACGCAGATATAGATATATTTGGTTTTTCCGGTTGGTAACTTTCCGCCCCAAAGCACAACCCATACACATACGACAGCAAACGAAATAAGGTAAATGATGATTCTTGCGGAAATCGCCGCTTCTTTGCTTACTTCCATTACCTTTCTGCTTATCGGCGAATAGATTATATTTACAGCCGGAACAATCAAAAGCGGCAGTACACTGCCCGCCCAAACCTTCTTATGGCTGCGAATAAACATATATGCGGCAATGCCAAGCATTATTATTATAGCCCAGCATTCAATCAAAGTTTCTTTTTCAGCGGACAATTCTACTACCTCCAAAAATATGCTGCGCTTTTCACATGTAAATAAAAAGGCAAAATTTTTGCTTATGGCTATTAGGAGCTTATACGGCTTCTGAATATATTTTTATCCTATTAGAGGTAATCAAAGCTGTTAAAATTTAATACCCCGTTTTTAGTATAAGTTATAATGGTTAATTAATCAAGAATCAAGTTTCAAATTTGCAAACTGAAAAAATAAAACGTCTACAGCATAAAAAGCCATAGACGTATCCCCTGGAGCGGGTGATGGGAATCGAACCCACATAGCCAGCTTGGGAAGCTGGTATTCTACCACTGAATTACACCCGCAAATTATATCTCGGAACACTCCGGTATTATACCATACGATATATAAAAAATCAAGCAGTAAATAATATGGTATACCATGTCTCTACGCCGCGGCATACACACCCCTGTTAGGGGTCAAGAGTGTGTACGGCCGTGCCGCGGCATAGCAACAAGGTGTGGATAAAGTTAACCGCTTTAGATGTCAACATATAATCCACTTAAATTAACTATTTTTATTATAACATAATTAAAAGTACAATGTCACTAAGCTATTTCAATTTTTTCCCTTTTTATATGTTTTCATATATTCACGTGTAATTAAGCAGCCTATTTTGTATATTTTCCAACAGAGATACCTTAAAAACAGCAAATAGTGGCCGGCTAAAGCCGGCCACTATACATAATTTTCGGTTATCATTTCAATGAACTAAAGTCATAAACGCCCTTCGGATTATACAGGATATAGCTTTGTATGCCCGCATTGTTCAAAGCGGTTATTTCCGCCCTGATATCGTCGGCGGTATATTGTTTATAAGTCCCGTTTTTAGTTTTTGTGTTAGTATAGGCCTGGATTATAGGCACTGTTGTGGAAAGCCTTGAATTGTTATTTTCTTTAATGTACTGTGCCAGCGTATTAACAGTATCGCCCGGCGTCAAATCAGGATTCTTAATTGCCGCCGTGCCTACCTGAATACCGGGATCCAGCAGTGACGGGCAGAAATTCGGGCTTATATAATCGCCAGAAAGTGCGAATATGTTCTGTGACCATCCTATGTTCTGCTTTGCCTGACCGACAGCCGCAGCGCCTGTTGTTATTACTGTCAGCTTGCCGCCGGCGGCATTGACCTGCTGTTTGAGCGTTGCAAGATAGTTTGAAATGACCTGCTCCTTTGAAGTCATTTCACCGAAATAACCAGTCTTGTCCGGATTGCCCTTTGTTGGGAATGTAACCGCATCAATAAATATCTGCTTGTAGCCCAAAGACACAGCTTCAGTCGCGAGGGATGTAATATATTGCTGTGCCTGAGGTGAATTCGGGTTCAACCAGCGGTTGCCTGAAGGATCGATCCAGTTCATGCTGTGGTTTTTATAGTACATAACACCAGTTCCGCGCAAAACTTTAGGCGCGACCGGGTCTTCAAATGCACAAATACGCGCCGCAGGGGTAATTCCGGCATCAGACAGGGCCTTTGCCGCGGCAGAAGCGTCCGGCGCCCCGCTTGCAACAGTATTTTTAGCTTCGCTTACCTTTGAAGCGTAATTTACTATGCCGTCCTCAGCCTTAAGGTCAACAACGGCAAGATTAATACCCGCACTTTTTGCCTGCGCGATAAATTCATTAAGCTCGGCTGTGTTTGAAAGATAACTCTTAGGCAAATACGCTCCGCGGATTGCCGTCGTATTTACTCCTGCAGAAGAGCTTGTCTCTGATGAAGATGATGATGTTGTTGTTGGCTTTGCCGCTGAGCTTGTGGGTTCAGACGACGATGCAGGCGCGGGCTTAAAATTACCGGAGAAAAGTTGTATGAGCGGGTCTGAAATACTATAACCTACAAAAATTAAGGCTGCAAGAAGTATTATGGTTACAATTACTTTTAATGCTCCCGGCCCACGCCGCCTGCGCGACCTGAAAATTCTACTATAATGACTTCTTCTCCTCGTTCTTCGCATTTAAACTTTCCTCCGAAATTTTGTCATCTAACTATATGCCAGTCTTTTATTTAATACTATGCTGCATTTGCAGCTGCTATGATATTGAAATACCTGCAAATCCCATAAACCCGAGGGATATTATGCCGGTTGTAACCAGAGCAATCGGCAGCCCCTTAAAGACAGTCGGGGGCGAGCTGAAGCTTATGCGTTCGAGGGCATTTTTGATAATAAACATCGCGAGCAGGTATCCTAATCCCGCACAAAATCCATAGAATGCTGCACCAAAAAATCCCCTCATATTGACTTCAATATTCAGAAAAACAAGGCCTAAAACCGCGCAGTTGAACGCTGAAGCGGTAAAAAGCTTGTGCAATGAATTCGATTTTTCAGGCAAAAACTTTGAGACGATAAGTTCCGCCAAGGCTTCAAGCGCCGCTATAATAATTATAAACACAATCGGCGACAGCCATGCAAGCGAATTCGGCCTTAACAGAAAACTGTTGATGAGCCAGGCGAATACCGACGATAATGTCGTCGCGACGGTAATGCAGCTTCCGAAAAGGGTCATTGAAGCGGGAGTTTTGAGCGCTTTGAAGAAGCTGCCTTCGCACAACATATATACAATGACCAGGTTCTGGACAAAAATTGCTGAAACGGCTATAGCAGCGAACTGTGTCGGATTCATAACATATCGTCCCCCTTGCCCTCATTGTAATTAAATATCTTTCTAAAAAGCGCGGCAAACACTGCAAGAAGTATGAAAGCACCGGCAGGATACGCCGCTAATTTGAATTTTGCCTCCGAAATATAAGGCAGGGGCCTGTCATAAAGGGTTCCATTTGCGATAATCTCACGCAGTACCGAGAAGATTATCGCGGCAAAGGCAAAACCAAGTCCGTTGAAGAAAGCGTCAAGCGCCGTTTTGGGAACGACATACTTTTTGCCGAAATGCTGTTTTTCACATAATGCAAGGGCGGAAACGGCAATAAGCGGCAGGTATATGCTGCAGTTTGAGGCAATCGACGGTGAAAAGTAGTGTGCGATTGCATACAGCGGGGTTATCACGACGCCCGCCGCCAAAAATGAAACGGCCGGACGGTACCGGTTTGGTATGAACCTGTAAATAGGGATCAGCAAAAGATTCAATAATACCACAGTCAATATCATAACGCATGACAGTAAAATACCGTTTTTTAACGATACCGCCGCGCCAAGCAGCGGCACGGCCGCAACAATCTTTATAAATACCGGGTTTAAATCAAGCAGCCGCTTTTTCAGATTCAAAAGCTGGTTTTCTTTTTCCAGTTCTTCGGCTGGCGCATTTTCAGCCTTTTCTGCTTTATTAAGCTCGGCAGGTGCACCCGTCTCCTGCTTTTCAGCCTTCTCCGCCTTTTCAGGTTTCGGTGCTTTATGCCTCTTGAAATTTAAGTTTTTTATTAACGCGAAAAATTTATTCCCAAATCCAGCACGTTCAGTATTCTCTTTTTCCGTTTGGGCTGAATTTGGATTTGCCGGCGCAGACGCTTCCTGAGCCTTGACATCCTCAGTTGGAGCAACCGCTTTGACTGCTTTTTCTTCCGCCGGCCCAACCGCCGTTTTAGCTGCCTTTTGGCCGTTCGTTGGAGCGGCAGCCACTTGAGCCGCCTTTCCTTTGGCAGGAACGGCCGCGGCCTTATTTGTCTCTTTCATCGCCGGAGCGGCAGTCATTTTGGCATTTTTTTCTTTTTTACGTGCGGCAGGCGCAGCCTTTTTATTTGAGGCTGCCTTCTTTTTATTCTTGCTCATATGCAATCCTGCCTCCTTTTGATTTCAGCTTCCAGCCAAGCCGGTCAAGGGCCAGCACAAACGGATTCATAATCAGCAGCGCGAAAAACGCGCCCTCTGGATATATGCCGAAATAGCGTATGAATACGGTAATCAGCCCTAAGAAAAATCCGTAGAGCAAACGCCCCAGTGTCGTTACAGGGCTTGTAACCGGGTCGGTTGCCATGAAAACCGCCACAAACGCAAGGGAGCCGGATGTCAGTTCAAAAACAACGGAATCCAGCCTGCCGGACGGGCATCTCGGAAACAGGAGCGCCAAAACTGCCACTGTCCCAAGATACGCAAGCGGTATTTTCCAACTGATAATGCGCCTGTAGAGCAAAACCAGCCCGGCGATAATTATTACAAGTATGGCGGACGTACCGAAGTTGCCGGGGGTGTATCCGACGAGCATTTCAAAGGGCCTGTTATCAGGCAGTGTGCCGTTTTTAAGCGCTGTAAGCACCGGAACACCCGTTTCAAACTCGACAGGGGTGGCAAAAGGCGAAAACTTTGCAGTCGCCTGCGGGAATGTGGACATGGTTCCTGGCCATGTTACGGTGAGAAGGCAGATTGCCGCCGCTGCAGGATTAAAAATGTTGTTGCCAAGTCCGCCGAAAAGCTGTTTCACAACAACTATGGCAAAAAACGCGCCGATTATGGGAAACCAGATGGGAGCGGTCACAGGCATGCAGAAAGCGATTATCATGCCTGTAACAACTGCCGACATATCACCTATACTGCGCTTCTTGCCAAGTATGCGCCTGTAAAGATACTCAAAAATAATACAGCTCAATACCGAAACGGCGGTGAGAGTCAGCGCACGCAGCCCGGTATAATATATCGCAACAATAAGCAAAAACAGAAGCGGCAGTATCGTGTCACCCATTGTAACTTTGATATCGTCACCATGCCGGATGTGCGGCGACGATGCTGCAAACAGTCTCAAAAGCCAGTTCCTCCGTATCTTACGCCGGATGCGGCCGAAGCCTCAAATCGCGGCTTTTTTAATATTTTTTATAAGTTCGACAATCGGCATCCTGCCGGGGCAGATGTATGCGCATGAGCCGCATTCAATGCACTCGTTTATATTAAGCCCCCTTAATGCCTCGAAATCAGCTTTTACGGCCCGCATCGCAATATAATTGGGCAGAAGTCCCTGCGGACAGACGCTGACGCATTTGCCGCAGTTGATACATATGGATTTTGTATTTCTTCTCTGCGCGGCTTTAAGCGCAAGGACCGCCCCCACCGATTTTGTAATCGGCACATCAAGGCTTTGTATCGCTACCCCGCGCATTGGGCTTCCCAGCACCACCCTGTCAGGGTCAAAACTCAGCCCGCAGTAGTTCAAAATATCGGAAATTTTCGTGCCGATTGGCACCTCAATGTTCTGGGGATTGGTTACCGCGTCCCCAGCAACCGTAATAATGCGTGTAATCTGCGGCACGCCGTCATTTACTGCCCTTTGAACATTTACGCAGTCCTGCGGATAAACAAAGCACACCTCCGGCCGTTTGCCGCCTTTTTTCATCTGGGCTTCAATCTCATGGGCAAAAAGCGCCCTCATCAGGAACTGCTCATCGCCGTTAGGATATTTTGGGGGAATGTGCGCGATTGTCAGTTCAATGTCGATAAGATGTGCGGCTTCCGCCATGCCCCGCGAGACCTCTTCAGGGATATCATCGCTTACTGCGAGCACAGCTTTTTTTGCGCCAACGCACTTCATAATCAGCTCAAGCCCAGCCACTGTTACGTCCGGCAGCTCGTCCATAATTTTCTGCGAACTGCAGATATAAGGCTCGACTTCGACCGCGTTTATAATGACCGTATTGACCTTACGCTCCCTAAAACGGCGGAGCTTTTCCCAATATGGCTTGCTGAAATCATTCGACGATACAATGCCGGCAGATTTTACCCTTGCTATTATCCCCTCGGCGCTGTCTGTACGGCTTTGCACCGCCTTATAGGGCATATCACGCCCGTCGTTGCTAATAACCGCCATCATGGATTTCCCGCCGACAGGATGATTATATTCTACAATTGATTCGACAGTGCCTGAGACCGGCGAATGTAAACTGCATGAAAGGCCGTACGACCCATCTGCTATCGGCTGGCCCTTTAAAACACGGCTGCCCCTCCCAACCAGTAGCGAAGGTGTCTCACCTTTGCACTGTTTAAGAGGAAGATATACCCTTGCAGGAGCTTTAAGCTCCGCAATCGGGCGCTCTGCTGCCGTAGTTTTATTTAGTTCGAACCACAGACCGCCTCTCGGCCTTTTCAGCATTATAAAAACCCCCATTTATTTCGCAGTGACCGGACAGACCAACGAAAGTTCCCGCCCGGTCACTTCGTACATCCCAGATACCTTAAATTTTGGCTGCAAAGGACAGCCTTCCAGACGACAATAATATGGATTTATCGACTTTACTTCCAAAAGTAGCACAGTGACTTTTGCCGCTGGATTCATTATAATGTAATAGCGGATATATTTTTGCCGGTCTTATGATAAACCTAATGGATATATTACAGCACGGTTTTTAAAGTTATGTTTAATGGCCGTACTGTCAGCATAAGCGGCACAGTCTTAGACAGCTGAATCAAAAGTATGGACGGACAAACAGATTTTACTCCACAAAGCTTTCATAAGGAGGCACGGAATGAACATTCAAAAAGTAGGCCCAGACAGGCTGCGCATCCAGCTAGACCCCAAGGACCTTGACAAATATGACCTTGACTATTACTCGATAAGCAAAGAAAGCCCTGGAACAAGGCGCCTTTTGAAAGAGATCCTTTCCGAAGCGCAAAAAAACGGCTTCAGCACACAGCGCTGCAAGCTCCTGCTGGAAGTACTTCCAGGCAAAAACAGCGGGTGTGTTATCTATATCACAAAGTCACATTGTGAAGCGATGGAGCAGCACATAAATTCAAACAGCTTCCGGAGAAAAGGCAGTTACGTCTTTAGCTGCGAAAGCCTTGAGGACGCAATCAGTGCAATCGGCCATTTCGCAGATTTTCCTGATTTGCCGATACAGAGCAGCGCCCTTTATTGCTTCAATAATAAGTACTACCTTATTTTCTCGCCGGTTATATTAGGGCTTGACCGCGACAGGCTTGCCGCACTTCTGGCCGCCCTTTCGGAATACGGAAGCGCTGAAAACTGCTCATCTGTTTATGAGGCTATGTTAGAAGAACATGGTACAGTAATCATCAAAACCCGCGCAATAGAAAACTTTATTCGCTATTTTCATTATTAATTACTTTTTATGCCCCCAGAAGAGGGGCATTTTTTTATATCCTGCCGCTCTCGGCGCCCGCCCTGAGCTGCGAGATTGCATCGGCTATGCTCTCAACCTTAAAAACGGCGCTGCCCGCGACAAAAACATTTGCTCCGGCTTTAGAAATGCGCGAGATATTATGCGGGGTTATACCGCCGTCCACCTCTATGTCGGTTTCAAGGCCAAGGGACACGCATTTATTCCTCAGTTCCGATATCTTAGGAATTGTGTGCTCAATCAACTTTTGACCGCCAAAACCAGGTTCGACTGTCATTATGAGCACCATATCGAGCTTTTCAAGGTATGGGTAAAGGACGTCAACATTCGTGTTCGGCTTTACTGAGACCGAAGCCTTAACGCCCTTAGCATGAATCCTATCTATAATCCAGTCAAGCTTGTCAGTTGCTTCAAAATGAACTGTTATTATATCAGCACCACTGTCGATAAAATCATCAATATATCGTTCTGGCCTGTCAATCATAAGATGAACGTCGAGCGGGATGTTTGAATAAGGCTTTATAGAACGGACAACCGGCGCGCCGATGGTTATGTTCGGGACAAAGCATCCGTCCATAACATCAACATGGACAAGGTCGGCTCCGCCGCTGCAAACACGCCTGCACTCGTCTCCAAGGCAGGCAAAATTAGCAGATAGAATAGACGGAGAAATTTTAATTTTCATAAAAATCCTACTTTTTTATTAGATTCTGCCTCTTCAATTTTAAACCAATAGGTAAAAAAGGTCAATAAATTTTATTATGATTTTAGCGGCCTGCCAAATTCTGTGCCACAAGCCTGTCAACAGCATAAAATATATCAGGGTGGAAAAATCCGCAGGTGTGGCGCGCCGGCGGTAGGTCCAGCGGCCTGCCCTCAGAATTACCGGCGCATTTCTCGCCGTGGAAGCCCACCCGCTTATAATAGATGAGCTGTCTTACAATGGCGCAAGCCGCTGCAGGACAGCTCTTTTTCTCTAATAAGCCATAAAAATGCTCAAAAATTTTTAGACTCTGCGACATTATAATATATATTTTACCGTTATTACAGCGTTTTGACAATATCTTTGCCTATAAACTATAAAGTATGCAATATTTTGTGATAGAATAATAATGATAAATATTCTCGAATGGCATTACTAATTTGAAGGTGCAATAACAATGCTAAATAACAATACAACAGTGCCGACTTATGATGTCGTTATAGCAGGCACAGGAGTGTCGGGTCTTTACGCCGCTTTGAATGTTGACCCGTCGCTTTCCATTCTTATTGTTTCAAAACGTGAACTCGAACTGAGCAACAGCGCCCTCGCCCAAGGCGGGATAGCTGCCGTTCTCGACCGGGATAAGGACAGCCGCGAAAAGCATATCCGCGACACATTGATTGCCGGAGGCTATAAAAACAAACTTGAGGCTGTTGAGGTCCTTGTCGATGAAGGGCCGCGGGATGTCCGCAGGTTAATTGAACTGGGCGTTGATTTCGACCGCGATTCCCTCGGCCGCCTTCACATGACGCTGGAGGGTGGGCATTCGATAAACCGCATCGTCCACCACAAGGACACAACCGGACTTGAAGTGGTTCAAAAGCTCGCCGCCCATGTAAAGAATAAAAATAACATCACCGTCATGGAAAACGCGGCCATAATGAAAATGGACAAGATAGACGGCGGCTTCTGTTTTGGTATTCTGAAAGGCGGCGGCTTATTAAATGTCTGTTCCCGGTATGCTATTCTTGCAACCGGCGGCATCGGGCGTGTTTACAAATACACTACGAATTCAAAAATTGCGACAGGCGATGGTATTGTTTTGGCTCATAGGCTTGGCGCTAAGGTAAGCGGCCTCAGCCTTATCCAGTTCCACCCCACCGCCTTTGCGGCGCGGGAAGAACGCGAACGGTTCCTTATCTCGGAGTCAGTCCGCGGAGAAGGAGCTTATCTGCTCAATTGCCGCGGGGAGCGGTTTATGCCGTCATACGATGAGCGAGGGGAGCTTGCCCCGAGGGACGTTGTCTCCCGCTGCATTATGGAAGAATCAAAGAGAACAGGCAGCGAGGACTTTTACCTCGATATTACCGCGCAGGACCCGGAATTCGTGAAGAAGCGCTTCCCCAGTATCTATTCAAAATGTCTTGCCGAGGGCATTGACATAACAAAGGACAGGATACCTGTATTCCCCTGCCAGCACTACCTGATGGGCGGCATTGACGTCGATACCTATTCCCGCACCTCTGTCGGCAGGCTTTATGCTGTTGGGGAATGTTCACGCACCGGCGTTCACGGCAACAACCGCTTAGCCAGCAATTCACTGCTTGAGGCGCTTGTTTTCTCTCGCCGCGCAGCACTGGACATTTCAGAAAGGGCCCGCAACGAGGAGAATACCTTAAGGCCCCGGGCGCTGTTTGAAATGAAAAAGGGCAAACCCCTTCCGAGAGGCATACGCAGTGAGGTTCGCTCCATCGTTCAATCGAGCTTTTTTGTCAACCCTAATTTCGACGCAGCTAAAAAAGGGCTTGCCCGCGTCTGCGAGCTTGACGATATGCTTGAGCACACCGAATTTGAATATAGTCTTGACTTATTGGAAGCAAAAAGCCTTGTAAAGATTGCAAAGCTTATATTAACGGAGGTAACAGATGAGTCTTTCCAACTTTAGTATCGACGAAATAATCATAAGGGCACTTAAAGAGGATATAAACTACGTCGACGTCACAACCGACTACCTTATCCCCGAGGAGCAGGAATCGACCGCCGCTTTTATTTCCAAGGCAAACGGTATACTCTGCGGAATTGATGTCGCTTTGCGCACATTTAAGCTGCTCGATGGTGATATGTCATTCGAGATACTCAAACACGACGGCGATATTCTGGAAAAATCCGATGTAATAGCCCGCATCCATGGCAAGACCCGCGCCCTCTTAAAAGGCGAGCGCACCGCCCTCAACATTTTGCAGCATATGTCCGGCATTGCGACGGCGACAAACGCCGCCGTCAGAGAGATTGCAGGCACAAAAGCCTCTATCGCCGACACCCGCAAGACCCTGCCGGGGCTGCGCATGCTCGAAAAGTATGCCGTCGCAGTCGGCGGAGGACGCAATCACCGCTTTAACCTGTCAGACGCCGCGATGATTAAGGACAACCACATCGACGCGACCGGCTCAATCACAAAGGCTGTGGAGACCCTGCGTTCGAAGATTGGCCACACCATAAAAATCGAGGTAGAGACGCGCAATCTCGATGAAGTAAAGGAAGCCTTAGCTTCCGGCGCGGACATCATTATGCTTGACAACATGGACAACGACACAATGAAAAAAGCCGTCGAAATAATAGGCGGCAAGGCCCTTGTCGAAGCCTCCGGTGGAATTACGGCTGGCAATCTTAAGAGCGTCGCCGAAACCGGAGTTGACATTATCTCCGTCGGGGCGCTGACCCACTCCGTCAAGGCGTTCGACATATCTATGAAGATAATCTAAGTTGCTTTTTCGCACATATTAAAAACAGGCAAGTCTTAAGTGGCGCTGCACATTTAGACTTGCCTGTTTTTCTTTTTATTATTTTATTCCCTGCGTTAACCAGTTTTCCGCGCGAGCCGCAAAGGTGCTTGCGCCCTTTGTAAAAGTCAGATTATTGCAATAAAAAACAACAGGCGGGTATTGAGGAGGAATTTCTAATACCCGCCTGCGTTATTAACTATAACTAAATAATTACGCTTCTTCTATATTCGCCAGCGTCTTGAAGTCGTTCTGGAGGGACTTGTAAAGCTGGTTATAAAGCACATGGTACTTGAGGTACAGTTCTGTGCGTTTTGCGTCAGGCTTCTGGACTTTGTCAGTCTTGATAACTGCCTCGCATGCCTCCTGTACTGAAGAATATGCACCTGCGCCGACACCTGCCAGCAGGGCGACACCGAGTGCCGGGCCTTCTTTCTGGGCAACTGTCATAACCTCGCAGCCGAACATATCGCTGAGCATTTCACGCCACAGCGGACTGCTTCCGCCGCCGCCGCAGGCCATCATCTGATTGATTTCAATGCCCATTTCGCGCAGAATCATTACGCAGTCGAGCAGTGAGTGGCTGACGCCTTCGAGAACCGCACGGATAAGATGTGCCCTTGTGTGCATAGCGGACAGGCCGAAGAATACACCGCGGCAATCCGGATCAAGGTGAGGTGTGCGCTCGCCCATGATATACGGGAGATACAAAAGGCGGTCGCAGCCGGGTTTAATCTTAGCGGCCTCCATATCGGTCAGATAGTATACATTCTTGCCTTCCCGCTTTGCCTGCTCAATTTCGGCGTGGCAGAAGTTATCTCTGAACCATTTAAGCGAAAGTCCTGCGCCGAGAGTAACGCCCATCGTCAGCCATTCGCCGGGAACAGCGCTGCAGAACGAGTGGACTCTGCCCTTCGGGTCAATGCGAACCTTTGATGAATGGGCATAAACAACGCCTGATGTACCGATTGTGGCAAAGGCGAGTTTGTCTTTTACAACACCAGTACCGACAGCCGCAGCCGCATTATCGCCGGCGCCGCCGACAACAATTGTGCCCTCCGCGAGGCCTGTTGCCTCGGCCGCTTGCCGATGAACCTTACCGGTAACCTCCGGAGACTCATACATCTTACCGAGCATTGATTTATCTATCTGAAGTTTTGTGAGCACTTCATCAGACCAGCAGCGGTTCGGAATATCGAGAAGCTGCATGCCAGAAGCATCGGAAACCTCTGTCGCATATTCGCCGGTCAGCATAAAGCGGATATAGTCTTTCGGCAGAAGAATCTTGCGGCATTTTTCATAGTTTTCAGGTTCGTTTTCACGCACCCAAAGTATTTTTGAAGCGGTAAAACCGGTAAGCGCCGGGTTCGCTGTTATATCTATAAGCTTTTTACGTCCTATAATCTCCGAAATTTCTTCGCACTGTGCAGCAGTCCTCTGGTCGCACCAAAGGATAGCATTGCGGATGACCTTGTTGTCTTTGTCAAGCATTACAAGCCCGTGCATTTGGCCTGAAAGGCCTACGCCGCCAATTTCTTTTGGATCAGCGCCACTCTTTTTCAAAACTTCCTTGATAGTGGAACATACGGCCTTCCACCAATCCTCTGGATCCTGCTCCGCCCAGCCGTTATGGGGCTGATACATCGGATACTCGCCGGTTGCTGAAGCCATTACATTGCCGGCAAGGTCAAATAATACGGTTTTTGTTCCAGAAGTGCCTATGTCAATGCCCAGGACGTATTTCATAGCTGCTTACCCCTTTTTCGTAATTTATATATTGATAATTTTAAATGTATGACAATACAGAATTGCGCTGTCCACAAAGTTACTTATGAATAACACTTTAATAAAACTATTTTTAATTAGTTTCATAATACCATAATTAAAAATTGATGTCAACAAAAGTGCCAAAGTAGGTAAAAATATGATGTATCGGTCAAAATTTTAGTTGTTCCTATTATTTGTTTCAGAAAGCATTTAATTCATTGCAATGAAACATTGTGTTGGTTTTTGGTTGTGTTTATGATAAACTTCTGTTTAGAAGGGAGATACATAAATGAAAATAATATCTTGGAATGTAAATGGCCTCCGCGCCTGTATGAATAAAGGATTCGCGGATTTTTTAGCTGACTCTGGCGCTGATGTTTTTTGCGTTCAGGAAACAAAAATGAAACCTGAACAGGCAGATTTTTGTTTCAAAGATTTTATATGCTATTGGAACAGCGCAGAGAAAAAAGGTTATTCCGGAACAGCCGTTTTCACCAAAATAGAACCTGTTTCCGTATCCTACGACATAGGCAATGATGAGCACACCGGCGAGGGGCGCGCCATAACCCTCGATTTCGATACATTTTATCTTGTAAACGTCTATGCCCCGAATTCACAAAACGAGCTAAAAAGGCTCGACTATCGCATGAAATGGGAAGATGCGTTCCGCGATTATGTAATGGATCTTGATAAGGAAAAGCCGGTCATAATCTGCGGCGACATGAACGTAGCCCACACTGAGATAGACCTAAAAAATCCTAAGGCCAACGAGAGAAATGCGGGTTTTACTAAAGAAGAGCGCGAAAAATTAAGCGTTCTTCTTGATTCCGGATTTGTCGATACCTTCCGGTATTTTTATCCGGACAAGAAGGGCGCTTATACCTGGTGGTCATATAGATTCCGCGCGCGGGAACGCGACGCGGGCTGGCGCATTGACTATTTTCTGGCGTCGGAACGCCTTATGAAACACATAAAAGACAGCGTTATTTACAAAGATGTAATGGGAAGCGACCATTGCCCCATAGGCCTTGAGACGGACCTATAATTACGCCCTTATATCAAGCCTCGCTTTTGACGTGTCTTTGTCCTGTTTCTCAAGCTGCGCTTTTATGACTTCTTTCTCTTCCCGCTGCCTCTTTTCTATTTTGTCTTTGACTTGTTTTTCAGTGCGCTTGTGGCGTATCTCAGTCTCAATGCTGTCCCGGCGGGCACGCAGCCTGTCTGTTGCAATTTCTTTTGTTTTTCTGCCGAGCTTGCTGTTATTTATTATATCAATCGCACCGTTTATTTCGCCTTTCTTTTCATTGAGTACCTGAATCTGAGAATTTGCGTCAGACGGCGCCGGATAATCGGAAATCGGTATGATACTATTCACATCAGCACCTCCCACATTTTCCTTCTTTAATTTTATATCGGCAGGCCGCAGTTCCAAATTATCTTTGTCAGGAGGATTTTTTATGTTTACGGAAGATTATATTATCCGTATGATTGAGCAGATGGGTGAATTCTTAAGAGAGGTTTTAAAACTTGAATTGGAAAATAAATTTGAGGAGCTCATGAGGAGATAGACAAGGCGATGAAGAAACTCGGTATTTCACCCCTGCTCGTGCGGACACTGCCGCCCGGCGAGCTTATGCGCTTTGTAACACGCCCTGGCGGTGAAAATGAAGACCGCTGTATTCTCCTCGCCAAACTCCTGTCGGCTGACGCACATATCTATAAGACAGAGGGAAAGAACAGCACCGCTCACGAACTCTATAAAACAGCACTTGAGATTTTAAATGACGTATCCGGAAAAGTCGAGGGCGAGAAACTTAAAAAGGTGCAAAAAGATATCGAGGAACTGCTTATCAGTGGCAATGCTGATAATCTGTCATTTTAAAACGTAACGGATTCAAAATTAGATCGCGATGAAATTCAAATAAGCCAGCCATAAATTGAGGATTAACTTTCTGAATACTATGCTCATAGAGCTTTGCTAAGTCAAAATTCTTTTCATAAAAGTAATAGTAAGCATGTAAGACTCTTATATCCTCTATTGTATGACTTTTTTTCAATTGTTCTATTTTTTTAATATCATATGTATCAAGAGCATCATTAGCAATCAGTTTAAGATAAAGGTCCTCATAGTATAACCGATTTTTCTGAGATTTTCCAAATACTGCATCACTTTTTCTAAGAGCATTAAGGACAGCTTTAGCCTTACTTATATCGTTTTTATCCAAACAGCAATAATAATATGTAATAGCGGGGCTAAAACTATAAATATTTAAAACTGATAAATCAAACTTCTTAAAATCAATCTCACCAGGTCGTCGCCCGTTTAAAAGTTGACAATAAATATCAAGTTGAATATTCATTGTTTCCAATAAATCTTTATTTGATAGTAACAAACAACAATTCAAAGTATCACTAATAGTTGAGTTTCTAATACATGGAATTGCATTAACTAAAAAAACATAATATCCTGCAATAATAAATATATACAAAGGAACCAGATGCGCAGTAATGACTTTTTTATGTACTAATACAAGTAAAAAGGAGGATACGGCCAAATTTAATATACATCCTCCCAAGTTATATAGTAAACAATGAGCACGGTTACCCTCATCTTTTGTCTTCATTATGCACTGACCATTTTGCTCAAATTTTCCGCCCGATATAACTTTAGTATTACCGTCGTTTATTATTCTCAGATTCCCGATCCTTACCGATATAAGTTCATATCCGCAAACAAGCCCAAATAAAAGATGCCCAGCTTCATGGATCATAGACTGCAGAATAATAAAAATGTAGAAAAATAGTGTAATAATTACGAGATATAAAATAAAACTAAAAGATTTTGTTGTTTGCGCAATACGTATGTACTTAGACACTGAAACATAATAGCCGTAAACAATTAATAGAATACCGAGTACAGAAGCTACATAACCCAATTTTATAAATTTTTGCATAACCGCATCGGATCCCTTCTTTCGAATAATATACAACTAAGAGTATAAAAGATTATTGTAATACAAATTGTTATAACTATATAGATTTGATTTATAGCAGAGCCTGTTAACATTTGTTTCAATATCTGACTTACGTAGTAAGACGGTATAATCTTCATGACAGGATCCAACGCTGTAGATGTATTTAGTGACGAAATAAGCATCGTTGGCAGAGTCAGCAACAGCACTACAATAATAGATGAGCCGGTATCCGTAAGCAAGAAGCCGAAGAAATAACCAATTGAACTGATACATAAAATCAATAAAATCGAAATTGGCAAATAATATAGATGGAGCGTATAATTTGTGATTCCTACTATTCGAGTGATTCCAAATAAAATGACTGATGCTAATAAGCATTGTATTACAACAGCAATTTGCTTAGCAAAAAGAATTTCTAATTTAGTTCGTGGAATCTTATACAGATAAAATAAAGTGCTTGACGTCTTCTCTTGTTGAATTTGAGACATAGCTTGATTTAAAGGGGTAAAAACAAATATCCATATTACCCCTATCAGCAACATTGTGTTGAGATTATTTGACTCCGCAGAGGCTCGTCCAACATTTTGCGCTTGAGATATGGAGTATACTTGTTTTGAATTTAGTTCATTTACTAACGAAGGATATTTTTTTATTAAATCATCGGAAATTAGTCTCTGCAATGAATATGTGATATATTTCACCGCAATTTGCGAATCTTGTCTCGCTTCATCATAATACAATTTTACATATTTCTGATTTTGTACTTCAACAATTGCACTGCATTTTCCAACCTGTACGTCTTTAATTGCTTTTTCAAGGTCTCTACTTGAATTAAAACTAAAACTAACCCCTTTTTCATTATTTATGTTCGCAGGCAGTAATGTTTGCATATTACCTGAATCGTCTATAACAGTAACAGATAATTTGGTAACAGATGTTTGAGACATAATCAAATTTACAAGTACCGCAAGGACTGGAATGATAAGAGTTAAAAAATAAGATTGCCAGTTTTTAAATATTACTAAGTTTTCCTTCTTTATCAGGTGCCACATATAATCACCTTAATTTTCATTGATTTTGAAGTACAGATCATCAAGAGACGGCTTGTAATCTCTCACAGAGATAATTCTGGCATAATCGGGCAAACTGCTGAAAATTAAATGGCTGTCCTTTACATCAATATTAAGAGAACATATGTTATCGCCTTTTTCAAGAAATTTTATAGACTGTGACGCATTTAACTTTTGAAGATGATTTTTTAGTATCTGAAATTGGGAACAATAGATATCGATTTCCAATATTCTATTAGGAAAATACTGATACATAAGTTTATCAAGATAATCATCGATTACTATTTTGCCTTTTTTTAAAACAACGAGCCTTTTGATGATTGTTTCCAATTCAAGTAATTCATGTGATGATATAAGCAATTGAATATTGTCATTACTTATTTCCTTAATTAAATGTATAAAATCATTTCTTGACTCCGGATCCAGACCAGAAAAAGGCTCATCTAAAAAAAGAACTTTTGGATTATTGATTATGCTAATCGCAAGAAGCACCCTTTTCAACATGCCTGTAGACAATTCTGAGATTTTTTTATTAGCGAATTCTTTTAGGCTGAGACTTTCCATCAAATAATCAATTCTTGTTTTTGACACTTTATACATGCCTTTGAAGAAGTCAATACATTCCTTTACAGTAAGCAGTTGATAAAGATGCAACCTATCAGTAAATAATCCCGTACAAAGCCGTATGTAATCCCTGTTTTTCGATAAACTAAAATTATCAATGAAGATATCACCGCTTGTAGGTTTGGAAAGCCCATTTGCTATCATAATTAATGTAGTTTTCCCCGCTCCATTATGGCCAATAATTCCTGTAATGTTATTATCATTTATGGAGAAAGATACATTGTTTAGGGCATAGGACGTTCCATATTTTTTGCTGATATTACGAACTTCTATCATGTCCCAGCCTCCAAAGAATTAATTTTTTCGCTAAATTCAACATAAATATTTCTGATATCTTCTCTTTTGAGATAGTGGGTTGATAAGATAACTTTCATTAAAGAATAATCTTCCCAATTATCAGAATGAATAATTATATTGTATTTGTTCGCATTCTCATATAATTCAGTACCGGGCAGTGGGGTATTTGGTGATATCGCAACACGTGCGAATTTTATTAAAAGCGGCTAAATGTAGGTTTGTCAAAGATATGTTACACCGAGGGACAAAAAATCATGCAGTACCTTTTTAGGTGACTGCCATTTAAGCGGACGCATAGGAAAAGCATTATATTTACGGTTATGAACAGCCAGTTG
>NZ_JBAIZF010000030.1:0-90139 GCF_036762875.1 [Clostridium] cellulosi
TCTTATTCATAGCGAATAGGAAACCTCCTTGCTTTGTTGGTGGGTTGCAGCTCAACTATAGCACAGGCTTTTCCTATTCGCTATCTTTTTTTATCCGCTAGTGTAACACATCTATTGTAATCCTACAATAAGAATAAACTATGCCTGTTGAATTCTGTTGATATAAAAATTTAATTGTGATATTATATTATTGTGTATCTAAGATACTGCCCTACTATGCTCAAATTATTTATTTTTCTCTTCACTTCATTAACATTTCGTACAATTAATTAAGCATTTAACTCAAAGTTATCTTTTTCTTCTGTTGAATCCTGCAGCCTAATATCCGGGTGCGGTGTTTTTTTTGACGAATTTTCTGTTTTTTTTATATCAACAAATATGTATTAACAGCATTTCCCCATGCTTTGAACAAGTTTTCAACATTTTCAACAGAGTTTTTAACAATGTATAAAACAAATTAAATGTTCGGAGGTTTAAGAGCATGCAGTCCTTTTCGGAAGTATGGTCGGGCGTTTGCAGTTATTGTTCAAAACTTATAAGCAATACTGCAATGAATACTTGGATAAATTCCATAGAACCGATGGAATTAAAAAATGACGAGGCTATATTATTTGTCCGTTCAGACTTTCAGCGGCAAATTATTATGAGCCGTTATTTGGATTATCTTAAAGACGGTTTTAAAGAGACTCTTGGTTTTCCTGTGAAAATAACCATTCTCACCGAAGAGGACAAGCCTGACGCTGTTAGTAAGCCCGGCCAGCCCAGCAGCAAAGATATTGAACAGACGTATGCAGATGCTGAGTATGAATATACCTTTGACACGTTCATAGTAGGCAGTTCCAATAAATTTGCTCATGCTGCGTCCCTTGCTGTTGCGTCAAACCCCGCCAAGGCCTATAACCCGCTGTTTATTTACGGCGGCTCAGGCCTGGGAAAAACCCACTTGCTCCACGCCATCCAGCATGAGATTAAAAAGAATCACCCTGAAATGAATATTGTTTATATTAAAGGCGAGGATTTTACAAACGAACTGGTTGAATCCATTCGTCAGAACAATCAGATGCAGTTTCGCAACAAATACCGCCAGTCCAGCGTGCTCCTTGTAGACGATATCCAGTTCGTAGCTGGTAAAGAGTCTACACAGGAGGAATTCTTCCATACCTTTAACTCACTTTATGAGGCCCACAAACAGATTGTACTTACCTCGGACCGTCCTCCAAAGGAAATTCAGACCCTCGAGGACAGACTGAGGACCCGCTTCGAATGGGGACTGCTTGCGGACGTTCAGCCGCCTGATTTTGAAACAAGGCTCGCCATTATAAAGCGTAAAGCGGAGCTTCTCGGCATAAAACTGCCGGACGAGGTATCTGAATTTATAGCCAACAGGCTCAAAAACAATATCCGCCAGCTCGAGGGCGCTGTCAAGAAAATTAAGGCCTATAACCTTTTAAACGGCCTTGCCCCCTCAGTGGCTACAGCTCAGGAGGCTATTAAAGACATCCTGAATGACAATCAGCCGGTTCCTGTAACGGTTCAGCGCATCATAGACGAGGTTGCGAGAACCTACAACGTATCTCCGGCCGACATCAGGGGCAAAATGCGCTCCGGCAATATCTCTTCGGCAAGGCAGATCGCTATGTACATAGTGCGTGAGATAACACAGCTTTCCACAACCAATATCGGCGATGAATTCGGTCACCGTGACCACGCAACTGTTGTTTACGCCATTCAGAAAGTTGAAAAAGATATGAAATCTAATGCCCGCCTTAAGGCTACAATTGAGGACATTATTAAAAATATTCAAGCTAGTTAAGACTTTTCAACAACACACCTTTTAACATTCTTAACAACCCACCTTTCTCAAAATTTTCATTTCAACAGATTTATTTACTTTTTATCAACTTCAACTTAACACTTTTTAACTTTGTCAACAGCCAGTGTGAATCCTTTGTCAATAACTTTTATAGATTTGACACCCTCTCAACACATAAAAAACACCTTCAAAGCATTGAAGCAAAACGGTTTTTCATCACTCTTTCAACAAATCAACAGCCTCTATAACTACTACTTTTTAATATTTTTATTTCTTTTTCTTTATAGAAAGGACGTGTAATTAGATGAAATTCTCATGCGGCAAAAAGAACTTTTCGGACGCTGTCAGTGTTATACAAAGGGCAGTCTCCACTAAAACGACAATACCTGCTCTTGAAGGTATTCTTATCAAAGCCGCCGACAATAAGATAACCCTCACGTCCAACGACCTTGAAATCGGAATGACGACAACCCTTGACGCTAATGTTACTGAACCAGGCAATGTCGTTCTGAACGCAAAGCTGTTTTCAGAAATACTCAGAAAACTTCCCACCGATTATGTTGACATATCGGTTGACGATAAACTTCTCACAACTGTGACAAGCGGTGCTTCTGAATTTACTATTCTTGGAATTCCAGCGAGTGAATTCCCGGAAACACCTGTTCTCACTGAATGTGAAAAATTTTCCATGCCTCAAAACATCCTGTCCAGCATGATAAGGCAAACCATTTTCTGCATTTCAACGGATGATACAAAGCCTGTTCATACCGGCTCACTCTTTGAGCTTTCAGAAAACCAAATAAGAATTGTTTCAGTCGATGGTTTCCGCCTCGCCGTAAGGACGGAAAAAATAAACAATTCATTGACGGCAAAATTCGTAGTCCCGGGCAAAACGTTGTCCGAGATCCTAAAAATGCTGTCTCCTGAAAGCGATGAAAACATAAACATGTGCATCGGCCGCAAACATATTCTTTTTGAAATAAATGGTTACACTATCATTTCAAGGCTTCTCGAAGGGGAGTTTCTGGATTACCGCAGCGTTATTGTCAACGCTTCTTCCACTGAAATCAGAATAAATGTCCGCAATTTTACAGATAGTATAGAAAGAGCCTCTCTTCTTATTTCCGACAGGCTCAAATCACCTGTACGCTGCGTTTTTGACAAAGACATCATCAAGGTTACATGCTCTACCCCGTCGGGCAAGGTTTATGACGAAATACCCGCTACCCTTACGGGAGACACTGTGGAAATGGGCTTTAACAACCGCTATCTGCTTGACGCGCTCAAAGCTGCTGAGTGCGACGAAATAAGGGTATTTTTGAATGGCCCTCTTTCCCCGATGCGTATTTATCCAATAGACGGGGAGAATTTCATCTTTCTCGTCCTGCCAGTGAGGTTAAAAACTGATGCCTGAAACTAAAAAAATAAAAATAAATACTGAGTATATAAAGCTTGACCAGCTGCTGAAATTTGCAGGTTTGACAATGACGGGCGGCGAGGCAAAAACGGCCGTTGCGTCCGGCAGTGTTATGGTCAATGGCGCACCATGCCTTTTGCGAGGCAAAAAAATCAGGGCCGGCGATACTGTAAGCTATAACGGTTTGGTTATCGAGGTTATTTCTCAATGATAGTAAAACGCCTTACCTGCTCAAACTTCAGGAATTTCAAGACTTTAAACTTTGAGCCGCATGACGGTGTCAATGTGCTTTACGGCGATAATGCACAAGGCAAAACAAATCTTATTGAAGCCATCTGGCTTTTCACCGGCGCCAGGAGCTTTCGGGGCTCCAAAGACACCGAGTTTATCAGGTTTGGCGAAAAACTTACCTCCATTTCCCTCGATTTTTTCGCCCGCAATCTTGAAATCACTGCGTCTGCCACACTAACCGCCGATGCAAAACAGTTTATGCTTAACGGAATTAAGATGCAGGGTTTTTCCTCTTTTTCAGGCCAGTTCTGTGCAGTTGTATTTTCACCGGACCACCTCGTTCTTTTGAAATCCGGCCCTCAGCACAGAAGGAAATTCATCGACTGCGCTATTACAGAAATCTGGCCGCGGCATGCAGCGGTTTTGAATGAATATAAAAACCTCTTAAAACAGCGCAATGCGCTTTTAAAAGATATACCCGCCCACAGCGAGCTTCTGGATACCCTGCCAGTCTGGGACTCAAGACTCGCTTCCGCCGGCGCGGCGATAGTTTTTGCAAGGCTGCGCTATCTTTTACGCCTGAAAGACAAAGCCTCGGCTGTCTACCAAGGCATTGCTTCAAAAACCGATGAAAAGCTGGAACTTGACTATGAATCGCCGAGCAATTCATACCCGACGGATGTTTCAGACCAAAAAGACGCGTTGGCAAAAATCCGGGCTTCCCTTGAAATGGCATTGAAAAACGGGCTCTCAGGCGATTTAGAGGCGGGGCTTACCCGTATAGGTCCCCATAGGGATGACATAAAAATCAGCATAGGCGGCGTCGACTCGCGCCTTTACAGCTCTCAGGGCCAGCAGCGCTCTGCCGTATTGGCGCTGAAGTTGGCAGAAGCAGCAGTTTTGAAAGAAACGATCGGTGAACCTCCGGTACTGCTGTTGGACGACGTCATGTCGGAGCTTGACCGGAACCGCCAGAATTACATACTCAACAACATCGGCGGTTTTCAGGTTTTTATAACCTGCTGTGACCCGTCAGGGCTTGAAGCATTAAGCGGAGGCGCTTCTTTTGAGGTAAAAAACGGCGTGGTTGAAAGGCGAAAATAGATTTAATCCGCGCGTTCAAATAATGTGAAACAATTGCTTTGGAGGTATTCATGTATCTGCATATCGGAAACGACGTAATAGTTAGGTTTGAAGACATAATAGGTATTTTCGATATTGAAACTGCAAGTACTTCAAAGCTTGCAAAAGAGTACCTAAAACCGTCGCCCAACAAGGAAATAATAAGCGTTTCTGACGAACTTCCGAAGTCATTTATAGTTTGCCGCAAAAGATTAAAAAGAAACAAATACGACAAAAATACAATTGTTTATATATCCCAAATATCCTCGTCAACACTTAAAAAAAGGCTTGAAACGGCATCTTCATCGGACCTTTTATCTAAGGAACTACTGATTTAGTGGCTTTTTCCAGATTTATTGGTGAAAAAAGTTCAAAACAATATTCGGTCTAACCGAGGATATTTGTTTTTAATAAATGGCACTAAAGCTGACAAACTCCGGAGGGGAAAAATGGATAAATATAAAGAACAAATTGCACAGGCAGAAGGAATGGAATCGAGCATGACCGACGCTGACTATAACGCCAGCCAGATACAAGTCCTTGAAGGCCTTGAGGCGGTAAGAAAGCGTCCGGGCATGTATATCGGCTCGACAAGTTCCCACGGACTGCATCACCTGGTATATGAAATTGTTGACAACTCAATAGACGAGGCTCTTGCCGGCTACTGTAAACATATCCTGGTCGAGATACTTCCTGACAATATCATACGGGTTACGGACGACGGCCGCGGTATTCCGGTAGATATACATCCAAAAATGGGAATCCCGGCGGTAACTGTTGTATTCACAATCCTTCACGCCGGCGGTAAATTCGGCGGCGGCGGATACAAGGTTTCCGGCGGCCTTCATGGCGTCGGTGCCTCAGTTGTAAATGCGCTGTCCGAATGGCTGGAGGTTGAGGTATTTTCCGACGGAAAGATTTATACCCAGCGCTATGAACGCGGCAAAGCCGTAACTGATCTTACTATAAAAGGCGAAACCGATAAAACAGGCACAAGGGTAACCTTTAAACCGGACGCCGAAATCTTTGAGGATACAGTATTTGACTACGATATATTGCTTTCCAGATTGCGCGAACAAGCATTTTTGAACGCCGGACTTCACATAACCCTTGAGGACCATAGAGAAGAAAACGTCCGCCGCGAAGTAATGGTGTATGAGGGCGGAATCCGCCATTTTGTAGAGTATATTCACAAAAGGCGCGCTCTTGAAGTAATTCACCCGGAGGTTATTTATTTTTCTGGCTCTGACGGCGATACTTTCGCGGAAGTCGCCATGCAGTATAACGACAGCTATAACGAATCAATCTATTCGTTTGCCAACAACATTCATACTAACGACGGCGGAACCCATGAAACTGGATTTAAAACGGCGCTGACCCGCGTATTCAACGATTATGGCAAAAAAGCAGGATTAATAAAAGATGACGACAAGAAGCTGACCGGTGACGATGTCAGGGAAGGTCTTACTGCAATTATCAGCGTTAAGCTCCGTGAAGCCCAGTTTGAAGGCCAGACAAAAGCGAAGCTCGGCAACTCCGAGGTCAGAAGCCTCATGGACAGCATGGTTTATGACAAACTGATGACTTTCTTTGAGGAAAATCCTTCTGTCGCAAGGGCTATCTTTGATAAAGCAATGACTGCGGCAAGGGCAAGAGAAGCTGCCCGCCGCGCAAGAGACCTTACGAGAAGAAAATCAGCTCTCGAATCGGCCTCGCTTCCGGGCAAGCTCGCCGACTGCACTGACCGAGACCCAGCCAATACAGAAATCTATATTGTCGAGGGTGACTCCGCAGGAGGCTCAGCGAAAGGCGGCAGAGACAGGCGTTTCCAGGCTATACTGCCGCTGTGGGGCAAGATGCTGAATGTTGAAAAGGCAAGGCTCGACAAGGTATACACCAACGAAAAGCTGATGCCGGTCGTCACCGCGCTCGGTACAGGGCTGGGTGAGGATTTCGATATAACAAAACTCCGTTACGGCAAGGTTATTATCATGGCCGATGCCGATGTTGACGGTTCACATATACGTACGCTTATGCTTACATTCTTTTTCCGCTTTATGCGCCCGCTGATTGAGAATGGACATATCTATATAGCTCAGCCGCCTCTCTATAAGCTGACCAAAGGCAAGGAAGTGCGCTATGCCTTTTCCGATGCAGAGAGGGACAAATACATCGCGGAGCTTGGCGGAAACGCTGAGATACAGCGCTATAAAGGTCTTGGCGAGATGGACCCAGAGCAGCTTTGGGAGACAACAATGAATCCGAAGAACCGCACAATCCTTAGGGTTGAAATGGAAGACGCCGCGGCGGCGGATGAGATTTTCACTATACTTATGGGCGATAAGGTCGAACCAAGGCGTGAATTTATTGAGAAAAATGCAAAGTACGTTCAGAACCTTGATATATAAGCCAGAAAAGGAGTACCGCTAAATGGATTTTGACGGACAAAAGCTTATACCGGTTGACATTGAAAAAGAAATGAAAAAATCATTTCTTGACTATTCAATGTCAGTTATTGCGTCAAGGGCGCTTCCTGACGTACGCGATGGATTAAAACCGGTTCATAGGCGTATTCTCTATACAATGTTCGAGGATAACCTCATGCCGGACAAGCCGTATCGCAAATGCGCAACGGCGGTCGGCGACGTGCTCGGCCGATATCATCCTCACGGCGACGCGTCGGTTTATGACGCTCTCGTGCGTCTGGCTCAGGATTTTTCGCTGCGCTATCCGCTTGTTGACGGTCATGGAAACTTCGGTTCGATCGATGGCGACCCTCCTGCCGCCTACCGATATACCGAAGCGCGTATGTCGAAAATTTCTCTGGAAATGCTCTCAGACATAGACAAAGAGACTGTCGACTTTGTGCCAAACTTTGACGACAGGCTCAAGGAGCCTTCAGTTCTTCCCTCCCGTTTTCCGAACCTGCTTGTCAACGGAAGCTCCGGTATAGCCGTCGGCATGGCGACAAATATCCCGCCGCATAACCTCACTGAAGTAATAAACGGCATGCTGCTGCTTATTGACAACCCAGACGCGACGCTTGATGAGCTGATGGGCTGCATCAAGGGCCCGGATTTCCCGACGGGCGGCATTATAATGGGACGTGCCGGCATCCGCGAAGCCTATGCAAAGGGGCGTGGAAGGCTTACGCTCCGCGCAAAGGCGGAAATTGAAGAAGAAAAGAACGGCCGTTTCCGCATTGTTGTCACTGAGATTCCATACATGGTCAACAAGTCCCGCCTGCTGGAGGGCATTGCTAACCTTCACAAGGAAAAGCGTATAGACGGCATATCCGACCTGCGTGATGAGTCCGACCGCGACGGTCTTAGAATCGTTATTGAACTCAAGCGCGACGCAAACCCGCAGGTTATATTGAATCAGCTTTATAGCTACAGCCAGCTTCAGGAGACTGTTCCTGTAATAATGCTCTGTCTTGTAAACGGCGTGCCGAAATACCTGCCGCTTAAAGATATGCTTCAGGAGTATATCCGTTTCCAGGAGCAGGTTGTGGCAAGGCGTACCAAGTATGACCTCAAAAAAGCTGAAGAGCGGGCACATATCTTAGAAGGATTAAAAATTGCGCTTGATTTTATCGATGAGGTCATAGATATACTCCGCAAGTCAAAGTCTATATCTGAAGGCAAAACAGCTCTTCAAGAGAGGTTCGGTCTTGATGATGTGCAGGCTCAGGCTATTGTGCAGATGAGACTCGGACAATTGACAGGACTTGAGCGTGACAAAATCGAGAAAGAACTGGCGGACCTGCTCGAAAAGATCAAAGAATACAAGGCTATCCTCGCGGATGAGGGCAAGATTCTTGCCATCGTCAAGGAAGAAGCTATTAAGATCCGCGATAAATACGGCGACGAGCGCAGGACGCAGATTGAATCAATCAGCGGCGAAGTTGACGTCGAGGATTTGATACCTGTTGAAGACTGCGTAATGACGCTTACCCATTTTGGTTATATCAAACGCCAGCCATCGTCCACATATCACAGCCAGAGGCGTGGCGGCCGAGGCGTATCCAGCCTTACACGCCGTGAGGAAGATTTTGTCGAAGAACTATTTGTGTGTTCGACTCACGATTATGTTTTGTTCTTCACAAACCTCGGACGTGTCTATCGCCTCAAAGGGTATGAAGTGCCAGAAGGTTCCCGCAACTCTAAAGGCGTCAATATAGTTAACATCCTGCCGATTGCGCAGAATGAAAAGATAACCGAAATGATAAAGGTACCTAAGTTTGAAGACAACAAGTACCTTGTCATGGTTACTAAATCAGGCATAATAAAGCGCACTCCGCTGGAAGAATACCATACCGCGCGCAAAGGCGGCATAATCGGTATTCTGCTGGCCGAAGGCGATGAGCTTGTAAGAGTAAGGCTGACGGACGGCAACTCTGAGCTTATCGTCGGTACGCGCCTCGGCAACGCTATCCGCTTTAAAGAAACCGACGCAAGGGCAATGGGCAGGGCGTCTCACGGTGTCCGCGCGATAAAACTCGAGCCGGGCGATGAAGTAGTGGGTATGTCGATCGTAAGAGAAGGCGCGACATTGCTTTCCGTCACCGAAAACGGATTTGGCAAACGCGTCAACCTTGATGAATACCACACCCAGTCCCGCGCCGGGAAGGGCCTTACCAGCTACAACATCAATGAGAAGACTGGAGCTGTAGCGGGCATTAAGATAGTGGATGAGACAGACGACGCCATGCTGATTTCCTCTGACGGCGTAATAATCCGCATAAATGTTTCCGAAATCCCAATCTATTCGCGTTATGCTCAGGGCGTCCACTTAATGCGCATCAATGAAGGCACGCATGTTGTAACTGTGGCACGTTCCCCGCATGAAGAAGCCAATCAGAATAACGATGAGGACACCGGTGAAGAAGCTGAAGACACGGAGTCAGAGGAAACTTCTGAACAAATTACAGAAGAAAATCAATAAGCAAATAGCCGAAAATAGTACCCCGGGACAATCATTGTCCCGGGGTATAGTTTTTAACAGCAAAAATCAAAAAAATTTTAAAAAACCCTTTTATTTGTATGTAATCTGTGATATAATAACAGGCGTCTTCGTTTTGGAAAAATTTTTCTTAATCAAAACCGGCCGTATATGGAACCGGCCGGCATAATTTTGATTATTCTTCCATTTGTTTAGCAAGGAAAGACGCGGCAGCTGAGGCGAGTTTAATTTCAGTCTCGCTTGGTATTGTGACGTTTTCGCCTTGTAGGAGTACAACTGCGCCCGCAAGGTCTCCGGCGGCGAGTATTGGTATTGCTAAAGAAACCGGTTTATCAATGCCTTCTGCAGCAATAATTTTATTTTTCCCGTCGTAGACATATGGTTTTCGCTGTTCAAGTATCTTTTCAAGTTCATCAGATATACGGTGTTCGACAGATTCTTTTCGAGAGATTCCGGCAGAAGATACAATCACATCGCGGTCGGAAATGAGCACTGGGCAGTTCGACGTCTTTGAAAGTACCTCCGCATATTGGTTTGCAAAATGAGAAAGCTCACCTACAGGTGAATATTTTTTAAATATGACTTCTCCGTCGTTATCCGTATATATTTCAAGCGGGTCACCCTCTCTGATACGCATGGTTCTGCGTATCTCCTTCGGAATGACAACACGTCCCAAATCATCTATCCTTCTTACTATACCAGTTGCTTTCAAATTATCTAACCTCCTTTCGAATTTACAATCATATTATCTGCCTTATTGAGTGCTTTATACCTTAATAACCAGATATTAATTACAGTGTTCATAAAAATATATATTTTTTTGCGAAAAAAGTTATAAATTGGCGGTATAATTATGTCGTTTTAATGTGCAAATTGACGTATTTTATAATAAATACGGCTAAAACACTTCATTTTTTGAAAGAATTTATTATAATTAATAGTAATTGTAATTATTCTTTTGGTCAAATATTATAACTCGCAATTATGGAATAATAAACTATATTGTTGAATTATTTCAAATAAAACGTCTTTATGTCTGTCAATCTGCCATATGTCGGAGAAAAAAAACAGATATTAAAAAAACGGCTATTTAAAGTTTCAAAAGGGAGGAAAGTCTGTGGGAGCAAAAAACAGGGTTAAATTAAAAATTGCAGACTGTGAGATACTTATTGCTTCCGAAGACAGCGAAGAGTATATTCGTCAGACCGGAAACCGGGTGGACGAATATATAAGAAAAGCGATGGACAGCTCTCCTACTATGTCGACGACGCTTGCGTCAATCTTTGCAGCACTTGAATTCTGTGATGAGGCAACCAAGGAAAAAGAGGCGGCCGATAATCTCAGGGGGCAGATCAAAGAAGCTCTTGACGAGGTTTCAAGATTGCGCAAAGAACTTGATGAAGTAAGAAGAAGTGAAGAGGAAGCCAGAAAAGAACTCAAAGCCCTAAAAACAATGAATGGACTCAAGGCACTTCAGGAGCAAATAAAAAACAAATGAATAGTAAAATTGAGGTTTTATCGCCAGCCGGCTCATGGGATTCTTTAAAGGCGGCCGCAGCGGCTGGGGCAGATGCGGTTTATTTCAGCGGTTCAAGTTTCAATGCAAGGAGAAATGCAGAGAATTTTAAGGATGAGGACATAAAAAACGTAGTTTCATATTGTCACGCGAGGGGTATAAAAGCCTATTTTGCGCTGAATACAATAGTATTTGACTATGAAATCAAAGAAGCCCTAAAACTCGCATCTAATGTATGTGCGTCAGGAATAGACGCTTTAATTTTGCAGGATGTGGGACTTGCATCACTGATACACCGCGCGGCACCGGAAGTCAAACTGCATGCTTCCACTCAGATGTCAGTGCATAATATTTCAGGAATAAACCAGTTGGCAGAGATGGGATTTTCCAGAGTCGTGCTTGCGAGAGAGCTTTCAAGCCATGAAATAGCTCGGATTGCAAAGTCCTCCCCGATAGAGCTTGAAGTGTTTGTTCATGGTGCACATTGTATGAGTGTATCAGGACAATGTTACATGAGTGCCTTCTTTGGAGGCAGTCGCAGCGGAAACCGCGGATTGTGCGCACAGCCGTGCAGACTGCCGTTTTCTGTGGGAAGCGCAAAAAATGTTCTTTCGCTAAAGGATTTGTCAATTATAAATAATATCCCAGAGCTTGCAGAGCTGGGCGTAGTATCAGCTAAGATAGAGGGGCGAATGAAAAGCCCCGAATATGTTTACGCCGCCACATCATGCTGCAGAAAGGCAGCAGACGGCGAGAAGATTTCAGGTGAGGATTTAGACAGATTAAAGGTGGCGTTTTCAAGAAGTGGATTTACCTCAGGCTATTTTGATTCGAAAATTGACAAGGATATGTTCGGTGTCAGACAATATGAAGATTATAAAATGGCGATTCCCCAACTAAAGCGGTTTTGTAAATTGTTTGAGGGTGTAGAGAGACAGAAAATAATAGTAGATTTCTACCTTAACATAGATAAAAGCAGCGTGAGCCTTAAGGCTCGCGACTGCGATATGAATACTGCAGAGGTTAAAGGTTCACCGCCTGAAAAAGCACAAAAACACGAGATTGAATGGAAAACGGCTCGGGACAAGTTATTAAAAACAGGAGGCACGCCTTTTAAAGCAGCCGATATCAAGATTTCAATTGAGCCGGGTCTTTCCGTTCCAGTTTCTGAAATCAACAAGCTAAGAAGGGAGGTACTGTGCCAAATCTACGAAAAAAGAAGTGCAATCAGACCAATCCCATTTGACGAATCCGTTATAGAGACATTTAACTCAGGATTTTCAACAAAAAAGAGAAAAGATGTTAAAAAATTAAGGCTTAGGTTCCGCAGCATAGAGCAGATTCCAAATGATTTAGATTTAGACGGTATTGATATGATCATTATGCCGATTTTCGGTACTTTGACTGACAAAGCCGCGGAACTTATAAAAAAAGGCGTGAGAATAGCCGCTGAAATTCCAAGGACAATATTCTCCGACGAAAAGCATACGGCAGAAAAGCTCTCTTTAGCGAGAGAATTGGGGGTAAATGATGCCGTCTGCGGCAACTTAGGCGCAGTATATCTTGCAAAACAACTTGGTTTTAATGTTCATGGCGATTTTGGACTTAATATTTCAAATAGTGCTGCAATCAATACTTTTTCAGAAATCGGTGTCAGTTCAAGTGTCTTGTCCTTTGAAACGCCAATTAAAAGTATTATCGACATATCAAAACGAGCTCAAATTCCATGGGGGCTTATCATTTACGGCAGGCTGCCGCTTATGCTGGTAAGGAACTGTCCGGTAAGGTCTTTCAGAGGCTGTTCAAAAGGAAAATGTTCGATAAAGGACAGGACAAAGACTGAATTTCCTTTAGTTTGTGACAACGGGGTTTCAGAAATATTAAATTCGCGTCCGTTATGGCTCCTCGATAAGAAAAGCGAGTTTGACAAGATAGGCATGGATTTTTTCGAGTTGTATTTTACGATTGAAAACCGAAATCAAGTAAAAAATATTATCGAGAGCTGTAAAAAGGGACTTGCACCAGATGGAGAGTTCACAAGAGGGTTGTATTTTCACAAAGGTATTTAACGCGGTAATTGACATAAAACCGCGATTTAAAGACAAAATATAGATTAATTAATTTTGGGGACAAGCTATGAAGATCAAATTAATCGAGGTAAACCATCCGGGTGTTACAATAAAACATCCGACGAAAGCAACTGAAGGTTCGGCAGGCCTTGACCTTTACGCTGCGATTCCTGAAAAAGTTACAATAGAGCCCGGTGGTCTTGTATCCATACCAACTGGTATTTCAGTTGAATTTCCCGGACCACAGTACGCTGGATTTTTGTTTGCTAGAAGCGGGCTTGCTACAAAACATGGCATAACATTATCAAACAGCGTAGGTGTGATTGACAGTGATTATACCGGGGAAATAATAGTCGGCCTCTGCAACCTTTCAAAGACTCCCTATGTATTGGAGCCAGGAGAAAGATTTGCGCAGTTGGTCATTATGCAATTACCTTCGTTAGAAATTGAGTGGGGCGAAAAAACAAAAAAAACAGCCCGCAGCGATGCGGGATTTGGCTCCACAGGCAGATTTTAATATATTATTTTTAATTTTTTTTAATGGAGTGTTTATTATGAAGATTATACTTGCTTCTTCCTCACCGCGCAGAAAAGCTATTTTAGAGAATGCCGGTTATCAAGTTGAGGTTCGTGAACCTAAAGTTGATGAAAATTTACGCATTAAACTTCCACCGATTGACCTTGTTATGAAACTTGCACTTTTAAAGGCAAATTCTGTATTTACCCAGGCTGACGACGAGGTTGTTATTGGCGCTGATACAATCGTTTGCATAGACGGTAAAAACGTAGGAAAGCCGCAAAATGTCGAACAGGCGAGAAGCCTTTTAAGACAGCTTTCCGGCAGGTTGCACAGAGTCTATACAGGTGTCGCAATACTTTCAAAAGAGAGACAGGAAACATTCTTTGTTCAGGCTAAAGTTAATTTCATGAAGCTTGATGAAGATCTTATAAACCGTTATATAGAAACCGGTGAGCCGTTCGATAAAGCAGGAGGTTACGCTATCCAGGGCAAGGGCAGCATCCTTGTTGAATCAATCGACGGCGATTACTACGGCGTTGTTGGCCTCCCAATCGCACAGTTGGCAAAGAGGCTTGAACGCGACTATAACATAAGCGCATTATCATAAAAAATAATACTGCATAAAAAGGCAGCCGAAAAGGCTGCCTTTTTTATTTCTTGAAATAATGCCGTAAACCCATTTATATTCATCAAAACTTAAATATATTAAAGCCATACGATAGGGTTTAAATCTCTTCAGAAAAGATTTTGTTTAACAAAATAATTTATTATAAAAAACATTATATGTATAATTTATACAAATATACTTAAAAAAGAGCCGAGCCGATTATAAACACTAACAAAATTTAATAATATTTTTTATTAAAAATGTGGAAATTTAATAAGATATAGTATAAAATATAAACTATCGGCTGTAAATTACTCACATTCAATGCAAATCAATGATATTTGCTGTTAAATGTGTGGTTCTATAACGTTGCGAACAATGCATTGATGAGATGACAAAACGGAGGGGTAAATTATGAGAGGGGGGATATGGTGGCTGGGAATAGCACAAGCCGGTTGAAAGGCAAATTTAATGCGATTGCCAGTATTATTCTGGGCATTATCGGAGCAGCAGGGTTGTGGTTCCCTATTATTGGCATTTTAATTACAGTTGCCGGATTTTGTATAGGAATTTCTGACAGCATTATACATAAAACAAAGCTCGCAAATGTTGGCGTAATCATTTCATTATTCTTTTTTCTACTTAGCCTAACGAGTATAGCGGGGTTTGGTTTCAGGACAGAACTGGAACTATAAATCAATTGAAGCATAACAGTAAAACCGCACAAACAAGGGTTTGTGCGGTTTAGTATTGCCGTTTATTTTCCGAACATTATTGAATTCAGAATATCTTCAAGGTATTCCTGCCTACCGCTGCCGATAGCGTTAACCTCCCCAAGCTTAAGGGCATATTTTTCGAGGTCCTCAATCTTTGCCCTACCTGAAACTATATCTGCGCCAATGCCGCTTTGGTAGCTCTTATACCGGTCTTTGACGAATTGCTCCAACCTGCCGTCACGGATTATCCTATCTGCTATGCGTAAGCCTAAAGCGAATGCGTCCATGCCTGCGATAAACCCGTGGAAGATATCCTCGGGCTCAAATGAACCCCGGCGGTTTTTTGAGTCAAAGTTAAGTCCGCCGCTCGGAAGCCCGCCGTTTTTAAGGATTTCATACATAGCAAGGGCCGTATCATAAACGTTTGTCGGGAATTGGTCGGTATCCCAGCCCAGCATTACGTCTCCCTGATTTGCGTCGACCGAACCCAGCACACCGTTTATTCTGGCAACCCTCAGCTCATGCTGAAAGGTGTGCTGTGCAAGCGTCGCGTGGTTCGCTTCAATATTGACCTTGAACACCTTATCAAGGCCGTATTTGCGCAGGAAAGCGAGAACAGTAGATACGTCGTAGTCATATTGGTGCTTTGTCGGCTCTTTCGGTTTGGGTTCAATAAAGAATTCGCCCTTAAAACCGATACTTCGTGCATAATCCACTGCCATCTTCAGCAGCCTTGCCATGTTGTCGAGTTCCAGCTCCATATCGGTATTGAGCAGGGTCTCATATCCTTCGCGGCCTCCCCAGAAGACATAACCGCAGCCGTCGAGCTCCTTTGTAATCTCAATTGCCTTTTTGATCTGTGCCGCGGCAAATGCAAAAACGGACGCGTTGCAACTGGTTCCCGCACCATGCACATACCGCGGGTGTGAGAATGTATTTGCAGTGCCCCACAGGAGCTTTTTATTGTGCTCAGCCATAAGTTTTTTCAAAAGAGAGACAATCTCGTCGAGGTTTTTATTGGTTTCGGATAAGGTCGGGCCTTCCGGCGCTATGTCTCGGTCATGGAAGCAGAAATAGTCGATATCGAGCTTGTCCATGAGTTCAAACGCGGCGTAAGCCTTATTTTTGTATATAGCCATAGGATCGGTTTCGCCAAAATTCTTGTCCATAGTTGCCCGGCCGAACATATCTGTACCCTCGGCGTCGAGCGTGTGCCAGTAAGCAAGAGAGAATTTGAGCTGCTCGCGCATTGTCTTGCCGGCAATCTTTTCTTCCGGATTATAAAACTTGAATGCAAACGGATTTTTTGAATCAGGCCCTTCATACTTTACCTTTGGAATGTTGCTGAAAAATTCTTTCATATAGATTCCTCCCTGCTTATTATCACTCTAAGAATACAATTTAAGACATAAAATACAGATAATTAAAAAAACTACCTGATTATTATTGACATAAAATTTATATCAGTATAATTGATTATGGAAACAATTTTTAATTTATTAAATAATATGAAAATTAATAATATATAAGAAGCATTAAAATACAGTTGAATTTGCAGTGCCTGTTATAAATTATGGTTATTATTAGCGCTAAATAATAATAATTCATAATAAAGGAGGTGCTTGTCATAAATCACCTTGCGAAAGTCGCAATAAACAATAAGTTTAATGATTATTTAAACAATAACAGTAAAAAACCAATAGACTATAGTACGCTAATTCTGCTTAATGCGGGATGTAAAGCGACTGGAACTAATAATTCAAAGGTAAAAACAATAGTCAAGAGAATCGCCGAGAACGTTAGCAAACAAATAGATTTACCGGTAGTTATAAAGCTGAACCTTTATGAATTGCTCGAGAATGACCCAGAATATAAAACCTATCTTAGCCGATGGGTGGAAGAGCTTCCTCATAATAATAAGTTTGAATTTTCAACAGCAGCCGCATTGATGCCTACTTTCAGGACTTTTTATAGTTATTTAAAAATAAATGAGTATATTAATAATTATTATGACCAAGATATGGCTAATACCTATCTTAAAAAAATATTTAAAAGAGAGCCTGATATAAGTACAAATTATCTCGAGTTATATTATTGTTATTTATTAAAGCCTTATTTTAAAGGTAATAAAGATTTCACCGAATATCTTAGAAATAATATGGACAAGTTTAGCGCTAGAAATTTAAATATAAGTAGTAAAAATTTTGTAAATAGCTACTATGCGTTAAAGTTATTGCAATGCGAGAATATTGATTCAACCAGATATAAGGATTCACTTAATGACGCTTATAATAGTATTCGCAGCGAATACGCATATACGAAAGATATATTATACATTGATCTAATATATATTGATATCATGTCAAATATGGATAAAGAGAAAGCTATAGAACTGTTCAAAAATAAAATAAATGAAATAAATAATTACAACGGTGATTTTACATTAGATATCGCGCAGCTTGCGGAGCAATTATCTTCAAAGCTAAGAGTCAAGATTGATCATGACATGATACTTAATAAAATAAAAGCATTTAAGATTTCAAACGGTTACTGCGCAGACAGAAACTTTAAATCAATGAATATTATGGCGACTGAAAAGGGTCTTTATGTAGAAAGTATTGCAAATAAATAAAGGAGTTATTATGAAAGAGACAATCATTAAGCTTGAAAAAATTTCAAAATCCTACGCTGATAAGAATGTATTAAAGGACATAAGCATGGAAGCAGCTGCTTCTGAAATCGTATTGATAAAGGGCAGATCCGGTGCGGGAAAAACTACCCTGCTCAATATCTGCGCTTTTCTGGAGAATCCCGACGGTGGTACATACTATTGGCGCGGCAAGAATGCACTTGAATTATCCGCAAAGGAGAAACGCGAAACAAGAAAGAATCAAATGGGTTTTATTTTTCAGGATTATAACCTGTTTGAAGATTTGACCGTTCAGGAAAACCTTGAGATATTTTTAAGATATACTCTTGCTCCGGACCGTGAAAAAGCTAAGGAAATGATAACAAAAAACCTTGAGAGGTTTAATATGTCAGATAGGCTCAAAACAAAGGCGAAGTTTCTTTCTGGTGGAGAGCGGCAGCGTATTGCAATAATCCGAGCTATTATGAAAAATGATGCCGTTATATTTGCAGACGAGCCTTCAGCCAATATTGACGATTTTAATAGGGAAAAAATTATAACATGGTTTACAGAGCTGAAAAACAATGGACACGCGGTGGTTTTGGTGTCGCATGACAACGACTTCGACAAAATCGCCGACAGGATTTATACCTTAGAAAACGGAGAATTGAGCATATCTTAAGCTTTATAAGACAATTGAAAGAAGTGATTTATGTGCCAACATTTCTGATTTTTTTTAAAAGCAATATTAAGAAATTTGTCAGTATTATCTTATCATTAATTGTATTCCTTTTGATTTTTAACCTGATTTCAGGTTTGGTCAAGAGTTTATATGATAATTTCAAGACAGGGATTGTTGATAATGAAGCCTTGTATTTCATGGAAGTATACAGTGATACTGATATGTCGTTAATAAATATGGATTTAAATAAAAAAATTAAAAACATAAAAGGTGTAGAATATACAATTTGCGATTTTGCTCACCCAGTCTATTTCAGTAAAAATAAAGAAATCAGTGATTTTGGAACAATACTTGGAGTACCAAAAGGATGCCTTAAGTATTTTGGAGTTAAGGATGATGTAAGCGATCAGAATTTTATTATATTAAATACGGAAGACAAGAATCAGTTTAAGATTGGGGAGAATGTTTCCATTGAAGAACAAAGGTATTGCAAAGGAAACAATAAAGGAAAAACTGAATTTTACAATGTAACAAGAAAAGTATGCGGTTTTTCAAATAACAGTGCAGGCGGACTTTTTCCTGACGACACGATTTTAATAGATGATAAGACAGCAGAAGAAATCGCCCGTGGCCAGACCGAAGATGGTGTACCGCAATTTGGCAGAATAATTGTTATCGTACCGAATGTCGACGATATGAGCGATATTTCAAAACAGATAGAAGGGTTCAATTCTGGTATAACAACAAGATATGCGCTGAAATCAACTAAGCAGATTCCGCAGTTCGCAGTAGTTATCGTTGCGGTAAGCGCCGTTTTGTTTCTTGTCTTGTTGCTGTTTAGCGTTATCAGTATATCATCTTCCTTAAAGCAGATACTTATACTCAGAAAGCGTGACATTACCCTATTCAACATATTTGGTATAGAGGATTCTGCGGTCAATAAGATATTCATGTCTGAATTTATTTGCTACGGTCTTATTGCCTTTGTCGGGTCTGTATCATTGTCATTTATTATTTTCTATCTGTTGAGTGTACTGTTTAGATTTGATATTTTAACAAACAATATACCATTGTATCTGGTATTGGATTTGTTATTATCGCTTGGCATAATCATGATATCTGGTTATGTACAATTAAAAATGCTGGTCAAGAAGCTGTCAAGCAAATATGCCTTTAAGGAGAGCCTGAACTAATGAAAAAAAGTTTTTGTATAATATTACCACTAATAATGCTGCTTTCCGGATGTAATATCAATATTTTAAAAGATTCGAAAGTCAGTTATGAGCCGATAAAGAGTCTTGATAATTCAGTGGTTGACTGCATTCCGCAGGACGGATATTATAAGATACGTTCCTTTAATATAGTAAATAAAACACTAAAAGCTTATGGTGTTAAGGACAAAGACGCCGAGCAATCCGACACAGCTTTTTTGAGTCCGGAAAACGATTTTGCGCTGATTAAAAAAAGAAACGGAAGTGGCAATGATAAATTACTGGACCTTGCCTCGGGAAAGGTATATTTGCTTAACAGCCGCACCCTTATGTTTATCGCTGAAAATAATGATGAAATACTTGCCGGTGAATACAAGGAAACCAAATGGTATCTTTATTCCGTTGACAAACACTCGGGGAAACTCAGAAAACTTAACTTTGAATTAGATGTGGATTCAATCTCCTCAAGATTAATAAATACCGGTGTGTCATATAACAATAAATTTTATTTTACCTATTCTGACGAGAACGGCACCTATATAGTGAGTGTTAAAAAAGACAATGTAAGCCGTGCCATTATTTCAGACCAAAAATTCAGCAATTTAAAAATACTTGATATAACCGATGATACAATAACGATGTATAAAGGTTATGTCGCGTATGAAGACGTTAACATAGATGACAAGTTTCAGCCATCTATTATCAAGATTGAGTATGCAAATAGCGTAAATTCGCTGACGGCGAAGATCGTATCAGATCAGGCGCTGAATACTGACAAAATCGGCAAAGGCTTGAAAATCGTTGATGGCATAAAAAATGATAACGGCAAAATTGTAATGGTATTCAAGCCTCAGGAAGAAATTTCGCTGAGAACCGCTCTTCTTACAGTTGACAACAATAGTCTGGAGAAGGGTCAAAACACAAAAGCCTTTGACATGCAGTCCAGTAAATTTATTTCGGGTAATCTTTATTGCTTCGACGGGGACAAAGTCGTTAAAGTCGACCAAAACGCGGGAATCGAGTATTTGAAAAATTAAAATGTGAGAAAAAAGTGGTACTGCCGTGCAGACGTCGCGGCAGACTATTTTTTGCAGTATTTCCGTTAATCTGTTAGCTTTTTCGACTGAGCAACCGCAGGAAAAGCCTTTTGTTTATTATTCTTGCGGTTTTTACGCAATCTTATCTAATAGACGTAACTGTAATAAGAGGCTGGGTTAATATCCTTATTTTACTTTTATGCATAGTATTTTTGATACCTACGATTTTGTATACTAAAATCATTTATGGATATGTAGAACAAAGAAAAACACATGAATAAAGCCAAAAAATGCGGCAGGTTTTCCCTGCCGCTATTTTATTTTCTTAACCCTGTTTGACACTAACTATTAATGCAAAAAGGCATGAATTTAAAATTTACCGGTACAAACGTTTTTACTAACCGATTTCATATGTGCAGAATAAACATTTACTAAATGGCACAAACATAGTATAATTTTATTGGCTCGGCGTTAACGGCTATGTAATATACTTTGTTAATAGGAAGTGTGTTATATGGACTATAAAGAACGCTATCACGAATGGTGCACAAATCCTGTTTTCGATGAAAAGACACGCGAAGAGCTTAAAAATTTAAAAGACGAAAAAGAGATACAGGACCGGTTTTATAAGGACTTGACGTTCGGAACCGGCGGCCTGCGCGGCGTTATTGGCGCGGGAACCAACCGGATGAACATCTACACCGTAGCAAAGGCTACTCAGGGACTTGCAAATTACATAATTGCAAATGGCGGCCAGTCAAAAGGCGTTGCCATCGCTTATGACTCAAGGAATTTCTCCCGTGAGTTTGCCGAAAAAACTGCCCTGACGTTGAATGCGAACGGCATAAAAACATATCTTTTCGAATCGTTAAGGCCTACTCCGGAGCTATCATTCGCATTGAGAGAGCTGCACTGTATCGCCGGTGTAGTGATAACAGCGAGCCACAATCCGCCCGAATATAATGGCTACAAAGTTTATTGGGAAGACGGCGCACAGATTACCCCGCCCCGGGACCAGGAAATCATTGATGAAGTGAATGCCGTTACGTCTTTTGGAGCCATTAAAACCATAGACAAAGCTGAAGCCATCAGCAAAGGACTTTTTAATATCATAGGGGAAGAAATCGACAGGCGCTATTACGATGCGCTCAAAAAGCTTGTATTGAGTCCCGAGGCTATTAAAAAGGCTGCTAAGGAACTGAAAATTGTCTATACCCCGCTTCACGGGACCGGAAATATCCCTGTGAGAACAATCTTAAAAGAATTGGGGTTCGAAAATGTCTATGTAGTTCCGGAGCAGGAGTTGCCAGACGGCAATTTCAGCACGCTGAGCTATCCGAATCCCGAGGACCCAAAGGCCTTTACCCTTGCACTCAAGTTGGCAAAAGAAAAAGATGCCGACTTAGTCCTGGCGACCGACCCTGACGCAGACAGGCTCGGAGTTTATGCCAAGGACACAAAAACGGGAGAATATAAGTCATTTACAGGCAATATGTCAGGCCTGCTGATAGCCGAGTATGAGCTTTCTGTCAGGAAAAAGCTCGGCAAACTGCCGAAAAACGGAGCGCTTATAAAGACCATAGTTTCCTCTAATATGGCAAACGAGATAGCGAAGGAATACGGCATAAAACTCATTGAAGTGCTTACCGGATTTAAATATATCGGTGAGCAGATTAAGTTATTTGAACAGAACCATAATTATGAGTATCTGTTTGGTTTTGAGGAAAGCTATGGCTGCCTTGTAGGAACCCATGCAAGGGATAAGGATGCTGTTGTAGCCGTCATGGCGCTGTGTGAAGCGGCCGCGTATTACAGAGAACAAGGCCTTACCCTTTGGGATCAGATGCTGCGCATCTATGAAAAGTATGGGTACTATAAAGAGGATTTGACGTCCATTACGTTGAAAGGCTTAGATGGGGCGGAAAAGATTCAGTCTATCTTAAAGAATATGAGGAATAACCCGCCTCAAAGGTTTGGCAGCTTTAAAGTGACCGCCGTCAGGGATTACTTAACGGGTGAAATCACTGAAGTTGAAAGCGGTGCAAAAAAGCCGACGGGATTGCCGAAATCCAACGTGCTTTACTATGAACTTGAAAACAATGCCTGGTGCTGTGTCCGCCCGTCGGGAACGGAGCCAAAAGTCAAGTTCTATATGGGAGTCAAGGGCAGCAGCCTTGAGAACGCCCAAAAGCTTTTGGAGGAACTCAAAAACTCCATGATGGCGCTTGTAAAGTAGAAATGCTGCCTACAAAAATTGCCCAGACAAAAATAGGGATAGGTACATGACCCGTACTTATCCCTGTTTTTTGGCGTATTTTTTGGACAAACATATGTTCACAAATACCCTTAGGCAAAACCGGCGCGTTCAAGATATTGTTTACACAGCGTATTGCGCTGCTATCACAGATCAAGTGCCGTTTCTGCGCAGGATAGGGCAAAATTTGGCTTAGTTTTGCTGCAAAACGCTATTAAAAATGAGTTCTCAACGTGTTTTTAACAACTTTCAACAAGTTATCAACAATTTGTATCGCATTGAATATCCGAAAACATATATTGAAAAATCTTGTCGAAGAATAGCGTTATAATATTAAACTGAAAGTTTTTAACAAGTGAAATAAAAATTGTTAATAATTTTGGAGTATGGTTTATGATTAGAAAAATCAGAAAAGAAGATAAAAATGACTATATAGAAATGGCGAAAAGTTTTTATATGTCCGACGCAGTGGACCACAATATACCCGAAAAGCATATTGAAGACACCTTTGATGAGCTGATGCGCTCTGATGAGTATGCGATGGCATATATCATGGAGTATGAAGGCAAGACTGCAGGCTATGCGCTGTTAGCCAAAACCTTTTCTCAGGAGGCGGGCGGCATGGTTCTATGGGTCGAGGAACTCTATGTCAAGCCTGAATACCGCTGCCGCGGTCTGGGACATGAGTTCTTTTCGTACTTAGAAAATAATCTTTGCAGCGGTGTGAAACGCATCCGCCTTGAGACAGAGGAGAGCAATAAAAGGGCGATATCATTTTATAAGAGCATGGGATTTGAATATTTACCCTATCAGCAAATGATAAAAACGCTTTGACATAGTAATTATTAATTCATAATTCCAAAATTCAGAATAGCACAAATTTTCACTTTGTGACCAAAAGTTCCATTGATAAAATATTAAGATATTGGCTTAACCTTTCTTTTTATTTGAAAAACCGGCAGTTAAGGAGCAACTTCAAATGCGCTGCAAGGCGGCATAAATACAGTCACACGTTCACGGATATGTATAGTAATACCTAAGGCTCCAAAGGGCTTAAAATTACGCTATATGGCCATTATAACGGTTGCAGAAACAGTCTTTTTATTGCTATTTCCCATTCGTGTCAGTGCCCGGAAATCCTTGATAAAAATTATTGTTTTATCATAAATAATTAATTATAATATAGATAAAGAAGAAAATATAACCGTCTGGAAACGGCTCAAAGGAGGATTTTGTTAATGTTCGGACAGTTGAATATAAAAAATGGTCCGTCGCCGGTACCTGCTTCGGTAAAAGTTGTTGTATCTCCTGACTTGATGCAGGCCAGACTTACAATTGAACCTCCCAAATACGGGGGACAAGATGTTTCCTCCCAGATGATCGATGATGCTTTAAGAGAAGCTAAAGTAACATATGGTATTGACGTACCGCTTCTCCAGAAAATAAAAGCGCATCCAGAGTATTCCCGAGAATACGTGATTGCAAGAGGAACAGAGCCAAAAAGAGGAAAAGACGGTTCTATAAAATATTTATTTGAAATCAACAAAGATTCTCACCCAAAGGTCAGAGAAGACGGAACAGTCGATTACCGGGATCTTGGATTAGTAGTAAATGTTAAATATGGACAAGTTCTTGCTGAAATAACCCTCCCGACAAAAGGTGTTGACGGCATGTCCGTTACCGGCAAAGTTTTGCCAGCGGCCCCGGGAAAAGCAATACCTTCTCCGGTTGGGCGCAATACTGCTCTCAGCGAGGACGGTACAAAGCTTTTTTCGACAATTGACGGCCATGTCAGTATGAACGGCAACCGCATTAATGTCGTAGATACCTTTATTGTGTCGGGAAATGTTGATACATCGACAGGAAACATAAAATCCGTTTGTAATGTATCAGTTATCGGAAATGTCACAGAGGGATTTTCGATTGAAGCTGCGGGCAATGTCGAAATCGGAGGCAATGTAGAAGGCGGTTCAATCAAGGCGGGCGGCAATGTGACTATATCGCGCGGTGTCGTCGGCATGAGCCGCAGTAAGATCGAATGTAAGGGCGACCTAAAAAGCACATTTCTTGAAAATTGTGAAATCAATGCCGGCGGAAGCGTAAAGACCCAAAGCATAATGAACTGCAATATTAAATGTGGAGGAAGGCTTGAGGTTACAGGGCGCGGAAAAATCATGGGCGGCCGCTTCGTAGTCGGGGAAAATGTGATTGCAAATCAAATAGGTTCTCCGTCAAATATTCACACCGAGCTTATTTTGGGAGCAGACCCGTCCGTTATGACAAGATATTCAGCGCTACATACTGAAATTGAACAACTCAAAAGTCAAATTGAGAAACTCAAACAGATAATTGACCTTCTGAATAAGTATAAACAGGCCGGCAAGCTCCCGAGCAGCAAAGAACAAATGCTTAGGAGTTCACAGGTGAGCCTTGAAGCCAGTACAGAAAAGCTGAATGCCCTAACCGAGGAATATAAGACGCTCGGTGCGCAGATTGAAAATTCCGGTAACGGTAAAGTAATCTGCCATGATACGCTGTACCGCGGGGTTAAATTAACTATCGGTTTCGCCTCGATGAAGGCGGAAAACGACATTGTTTCGTCGTCCTTTTCGCTTGTAGATGGGAAAATAGTTGTAACGCCAACCCTGCCCTATTGACAATTTCTATGTTTTTTCTGCTATATCTACTGATATATTATGTCTAAAATTTTGAGTTAATGGAATTAATATAATAGAACAGTAAGTTATAGCAGGAAAATACATAGAAAGGGTTGAAAGGAATTGAAAAAGGTACTGAGTGCTCTTTGCAAAAAGGTAAAGAAGTCAAAGGGTGGCTTTACGCTTATTGAACTTATCGCTGTCATTGCGATTTTGGCAATTTTGGCGCTTATACTTGTCCCGACAGTCGGCAGCAGGGTTGCTGCGGCAAAGAGAGCGGCTGCTCTGTCTGATGCTCGGGCGGCTTATATGGCAGCACAGATATATGTTTCTGATAAGCTGAACAATGGTGAGGATGTAGAGGATACCGATGGTACAGTACCGACTGATATGCTTTCGTCAGATGCTTTCAAAACGCTCAATGGCGTTAACGGTTTCACAGTTAAGAGCATAACGATTAAAGATGGTGCTGTCATTTCAATAACTATTCATGACAATAATGGTGATGCGACATATCCGGAATCAACTGCTTCTTCATCCAGCACCAGCGGTACCTAATAAAATACTTTGTAAACTACGGTACAAAATTAGAAAACCAGAACATATTCGGTGTATTTCCCGAATATGTTCTGGTTTTTTTGTAGAGCAATAGCTGGGATATAAAGTGTATAGGGGTTGATTGAAATCTCGGAGTTAAAAAATATATTCGGCACGCTATAGCAAATAGCGTTGTTGTATGTCGGAGAAAGAGACGAAACAGATCTAAGCAACAAGATTGCCCTGCCAAATTTTTATTTACCTAATCTGAGTCATCCGCACCATATCTTCTCTTAAATGTCCGTATAAATCACGGTACATTTTATAGTATTCATTGTATTTGGCGTGAGCTTCGGGGTTGGGCGTAATCTTTTTGTCCAGCACCTGCCATTTCTTTAAGTCTTCTCGAGTCAGCAGGCCTGTACCGAGTCCAGCCAGCATCACGTCGCCGAGGTTGGCTTCTACATCGTGAATGGGGCATACAATGCTGTGTCCGGTCACGTCTGCAAAAATCTGCTTCCAGAGCGGGGATTTGCTGACCCCGCCAGCCAAGAGAATACTTTCCTTTAGTTCAGTACCGCAAGACTCCATCGTATGGCGGAGGGAGTACGCGACTGCTTCCAAGAATGCCCGATAGATATGTGCGCGGGTGTGAACCAATGAAAGGCCAAATATTGTTCCCTTCGCGTTGGTATCCCAAAGGGGGCTGCGCTCGCCCATGAAATACGGGAGAACAATGAGTCCTTCCGAACCCGCGGGGATACTGGCTGCCTGACGGTCAAGAACGGCATAGGCGTTTTCACCGCCGACCGCTTCCGCGCGCTTTTCCTCTGCGGCAAAGGTGTCGCGGAACCATTTGATGACTGCTCCGGCTGTTGCGCCGCCGCCGAAAGAATACGTCAGCCGCCGCGCATTATACACATATGGCCAAGAGATAAGGTCACGGGCTTCAATGGGTTCCTCATGTACCAGAGCCGCACACATGGAAGTGCCGATTGCCGCTGCATAATCGCCCGGCTCGAATACGCCGAGGCCCAACGTAGCTACACCGCAGTCAACGCCGCCGTTAAAGACCGGAGTGCCGGGGGTGAGATTCATTTCCTGTGCAGCCGCAGTGGTCAGTGTGCCTACTGGTTCGGTGTTTTCAACAATACGCTGCGGCATTAAAGTTCGCGGAACACCCATAGCATTCAGCATCTCATCTGACCATGAGCGGGTGTTCATATCGAAAAATCCACCCAGATTGCCCGCGGAGGAGTAGTCAATGGCTACTTCTCCGGTAAGGCGGGCAATGACATATGCGTTCGGCGGTAAAAACATACGAATTTTTACCCAATTTTCCGGCTCGTTGTCGCGTATCCAAAGGATTTTAGTGTAGCCGTAGTATGGATCCGTACCGTTCTGGGTAATCTGCCAGAGGCGGCTCTGATCCACATGCTGCCGGACCCAGCGTTCCTGCTCTTCGGCTCGGCGGTCCATCCAGATAAGGCAGGGGCGCACAGGATTCAACGCTTCATCAACCGGTACGCCGGACCCGCCGTACAGGCCGCTGATGCAGATACCGCGGATGTCTTTCGGGTCAACTCCGGACTTTTTCACGGTATTTGCTACGGACTGCTTGACGGCGTTTAGCCAAACATCAGGCCATTGTTCTGCCCAGAGCGGTTTGGGGGTAAGAACGTCATATTCCTGCAGGTCCTGTGCAACCAGATTTCCGGAGGTGTCCATCAGGATGGACTTGGTTCCCGAGGTACCAATATCAGTACCGATCAAATACTGCATCTGATTACCCCCTTTTTAAAACGTGATTGCGACTTTGAAGTCCCCGTATTTGCCGGTTGCATATTCAAAGGCCTCTTCCCATTTTTCAATCGGGAAGGTGCGGGAAACGACTCCGTCTGTTTTAAGCGTACCGTCGGCGATATGCTCAATGACATACGGGTAGCAATAAGGTGAGAGATGGGAACCAAGTACGTCCAGCTCCTTGCGGTCGCCGATAATCGACCAATCCACAGTGGTCGGCTCAGCAAAAACTGAGAACTCTACAAAGCGGCCCAGTTTGCGTACCATCTGCAAGCCTTGAATGACTGAAGACGGATGGCCGGTGGCTTCAATGTAGGTGTCGCAGCCGTAACCGTCGGTCAGTTTGAGAATTTCAGCCTGGACATCGACTTTGCTGGGATTCCAAACTATATCTGCACCAAACTCTTTCGCCTTAGCTAAGCGTTCATCCTTCATATCAAGCGCAATAAGAAGCTTGGGGTTGCGCTGGCGGGCGTATGTAACCATGCCAAGTCCGAGCGTGCCGGCGCCGGAAATTACGACTACGTCCTCTGCGCCGATATCGGCACGGTCAACGCAGTGTTTGGCACAGGAATAAGGCTCGATAAGCAGGGCCTTTTCCAACGCAAGGTCTTTTGGAACCTTGTGGACAACCGCGTTCTTAGGCAGCCTCATATACTCGGCCATACCGCCGTTAGTGCTTGCAAAAAAGCCGAAGGTTTTGTGCGGCTGGCACATCCAGTACTTTCCGCTCTTGCAGAAACGGCATTCGCCGCAGGGGTAAATCTGGTCGGCAGTCAGGCGGTCGCCGACCTGTACTCCCTTTACGTTTTCGCCGACTTCGGCTACAATACCGATGAATTCATGACCCGGGATAAACGGAGGCTCCACCCAACTGGGCTGGCCGTTTCCGCCCCAGAACATATCTGCGCCGTGTTGGCATTTCAAGTCTCCGGCACAGACTCCGCAGCCTTCGACTTTGAGAATAATATCGTCGGGACCACATTCCGGCGTTGGATAGGCTGGTTCAAAGCGGTAATCGCCGCGACCATAGGCAACCAGTGCTTTCATTGTTTTTGGAATTGACATATTTACACCTTCTTTTTGATAAATACAGCTTACAGTTTCAGAATTGCTCCGTGAGTGAGCAGAATGGAACGAACCTCCTGCGGATCGACTTCACGTGGTGTAATGCCTTTTTTGACTGAAAGTGCAGCACCGATTCCGGCTGCCTCACCCACTGCCATGCAGAGGGTCATAATGCGGCTGGAACCAAAAGCCACATGGTCAACGCTCATGCAGCGTCCGGCCATCATCAAGCCATCTATACTGTTGGAAACGGTGCAGCCAAAAGGTACGCCATACGGCTCCTCAATGGTTTTGGTATAAGTGCCCTCACCGTTGCCCTTGTGTATATCAATAAAATATGAGTACAGCGCGATTGAGTCGTCAGGAATGCGGCCTTCAATACAATCTTCTGCTGTAAGCTTTTTGATTCCCATTATACGGCGGGATTCCCGTACACCTATGACTGCGTTGACGTAAGTGACATAGCTGTTTTCGAAGCCAGGTACATTTTCCTGCAGCATCTTGACTAACGGCAGAATCTGCAGGTGTGCTTCCTGTTCGCCGCGGCTTAGGTCATGCACATTGCTGCCGTCAAAATTCTGAATGCGGATAGTATTGACCGCAACATGGCCGGGAATAGGCAGCCGTATGTAGATAACCGTGTCACGCTGGATGGGGCATTTGCCTTCAGCACGCAGCTTCTCAATCATATGATTTAGGCCAAAGAAGATGTGACCGGGGTTGTTGCGGAAGAACTCCGCATTGTAGCCGGGACGGATGTGGGTCAGTCCCATGTTGTATGGCAGCTCTTCGGGGTGCTCGGCAATGAAGTCGATAAATTTGTCAAAATCCACTCCGCCCAAGTTGAACATCAGTGAAGGCGGCTGGAGTATACCTGTACCTTCTTCACCCTTTTCATATTCCGCGCCTGCCAAATAGGCCAAGTCGCCGTCGCCGGTAGCGTCTATGAATACTTTGGCCTTAATCTCAATTTCAGTGCCCTTGCCGACCACTGTGACTGCTGTCAGGCGCCCGTTTTCTACTGTTGCGCCGGTGACTTCGCAGTGCATTAGCAGGTCAATTCCGTAGTCTTTTGCCCACTGGAAGCAAATGATACGGGTATAGAACGGGTTCACCGTGGTAGTGGATATATGAAACGGGCAATAGCGATGTCCCGCAGTGCCGTCCATAGCGGCGAGGTCATCGACCATTTTTTGCGCAAGACCGCCGACTATCTGCCGCTTGTGCATATCAAGAAAAGCGAGGAACGGCAGGCCGGAAGCCATCTGTCCGCCAAGATAGCCGAGGCGTTCGACCAAGACCACCTTTGCCCCTTCGCGCGCGGCGGAAACTGCCGCTGCCATGCCGCCGGGGCCTCCGCCTATGACAGCAACGTCGTACGTAAGTACTTCCTTTTTATTTTCATTTACCATTTTTGCTTCTCCCCTTTCCAGTAAGAACGCGCATAATTGGATTGTCTTCAAAAATTTTCTTTGCGGTATTCCTGCCGCGGAATAGCACATCATTGACCGCATAATTGGTCAGGCAAACTGAAGAAGACTGGTTTTTCGGGGGCAGTTTATCATGTGCCTGATACCAGGTGTAGGCAAATCCGTGCGCACCGATTTCCGACAACGCACGTATGCCTGTCCGCCCGAACGAGAAACGGCCAATCTGAATCTGCGGCACTGTATACTGCTCGGAGGTTTTTCCAATCTGAGTACATTCCAAGTGATGAAATATTTCATGCGCTAATATCAGTTCTTCTGCTGCTGCAGTAGAAAGGCCGTTAGCTTTCGCCCAGAGCCGTACTGAATCATCATAAATGAAAATGGTTTTGCGCCCTGAATAGTACTCACTGAAATAGCGCAAGTTGCCCGAAATCTTGTCAACCTTACGATGGTCAACAGTCAGGCCCTCGGCCTTGGCAACGTCATAAATGCTCTTATTTGGGTATTTCTCTATAAGCTTTTGTGCGGCGTCTACCCCTGTCTGCCAGGCCCTGTCTGCAATCGGCACCCGCATTTCTTCCGGAATCTTGTGATAAAGCAGGTCACGTTTTAGCTCTTCACGCGATTTAATCTGGTCGGGAAAGGGATAAACACGCATAAAAGACTTTCCTTTCTTCGCGGATTAGCCGCGTTCGTTTTCTGTAGTACGAGTACAAATGACTATAAGTGAGTCATCAGGACGGGCACCGGACAGTTCTACCCGGCACAAAGACATAATCTGGCTTTCACTTTGCATACCCGCAAGGTCAATAATGCGGCGTCCAAGAACGACATAAAGATTAGGAATTTCGGCGCCGCCGTCGCCGTGAATAGTATTATCAGCCAGTACGTTTTGCACAACTGATTTCCACCTTTTAACCGGGCAGGAAACAACCGTCGCGTTCTTGCGCTGCAAGCGGATAACACCGTCCCGGTCGAGCAGGCGCAAGGTATTGACTTTCTTTTTGAAGAACAGAAATGCACGTACAGTATTCTGACAGGTCAGCGCTACCATACTGCCGTTGTCTGCGGCAATTTTAATCTGAGAGGGATCAACTTTAAGATTGTCTGCTGCTATCTTAATCAGCTCTTCATCCGTCTTTTTTGCGCCGGAAAGCTCTTTGGTACGCAGCTCCGTCGCGCCTACTGCAATAGCTCTGACCTTCTGACGCTGATTGTCGACTTCAACTTTGACTTCTATCGTATCGGGGTCGGCACCGGACTGCACTGCCTTTTGAAAAGCTTCGTTGCGTATCGCGAGAATATCCTCTTCTGTAGGATTCATAATGGTCCGTTCAACCATATCACGCACCATGGCGAGGGCAACACCGATAGGCGAAATAACATGGGCGTTTTTCGCAATACGGAACTTGCAGCCCATATATTCGGCTAAGTGTGGTACAACGGTAGCCGCGCCGCCGCCTCCGCCGACAAAGGTAAGGGCGCTCTTATCAAGGCCATAATCCTTGATTAAGCTTTCCACAACTTTGCTGTTCTTGGCCGCGGCGAATTCCAAAACCTTTTTGGCACATTCTTCAACCGACATCCCCATATTCTTTGCCAGCGGTGCCCATGCCCTGCGGGCAGCTTCAGCATTGCCGTAGGCATAGTTTTCTTTTGACACATATCCTACGATATTGGCTGCACCGGAAAGAGTCAGCGCATATTTTTTGCCTCCGTCGCACTCAATATACGCATACTCCGGGTCGCCTTCCTTCGGGCGAATGGAACGCAAAACTGGATTGACGATATTTTCAGGGTCGGTGTAGACTTCATAGTCCAGATTAGCAATATGGGCAGAGCGAGGGCCGGTATTGACGGCCTTTCCGTCCTTCAGCTCGATCATAGAGCCGCCGCCGATACCGACAGTACGGACATCAAGGGAATTTACATATGTCTTATGCCCGCCGACTTCCGCGTAATGAACGACAACGTTGCCGTCCTTGACGCAGGATATATCAGTGGAGGTACCGCCGACTTCCAAGAAAATACCGTCAGTCAGCTTTTCGTACATCAGCGCACCGGCAACACCCGCCGCCGGGCCTGAGAGAATAGTGAGAATCGGGCGGTTGCGTACCTCGTCCATCGTCATAACGCCGCCGTCGCACCGCATGACCATCAAAGGTGCGCCGATATTAGCATTTTTGATACTCCGTTCGGTCATATTTGCAGCTTCAAGCATCTTTGGGAGGATAGACGCATTGATAACAGCGGTTCGAGTACGCACCTTTAAACCGTACAGCTTGGAGACATCACTTCCGGCAGTGCCGGGCAGGCCGAGTTTACGGCACTGCTCCAGCACAGCATTTTCGTTTGTGGGGTCATCAACGGAGAAAGCTTCGGTCGCAACGATGGACTGAGCGCCTTGACGCATCAAGTCGCTTAGTGCGTTCGCAACGTCATTAACGAAGGTTTCCTTCGTACCGACATTGACGTACGCATTGTAGCTTTGCAGATGCTTTCCGGCTGTCAGCTCAATGTTGCCGATATTAGTGTCGCTGCGGGACTTTAGACCTTGAATACCGCTTCCAATGGTGACAATGCCGACTTTAGCAACGTCCCCTTCCAGCAGGGCGTTGGTTGCCTGGGTTGTGCCATGAGCAATAAAGGTCACGTCTTCAGGCTTGATGTTGTATTCTTCCATTATTTTGGAAAGCACCTGCACAATGCCGGCTGCGACACCTTCCTTTGCCTCGTGTGTGGTGGGCAACTTCACACTGCCTATCAGTTCATAGGTTTCATCATTAATTGCAACGGCGTCTGTGAAGGTACCTCCTACATCTATTCCAATCCTGACTTTCATATTGATCTTCTCCTAAAATATGCGTAAGATTTAATTAGCTTCCGGCACTGCAACTGCGCCTGAAAACAAGTTTAGTTAAAAGTAAATGGCCACCATTATAATGACAGATAACGCAGTGACCACCCAGTTGGCCAGCTACATTGAAGAATACCTACCAACGGTTCGCAGTTACGCCGCAGAATTAAACACTTTTGAGAACGGAGACGCGTCCTATATTGAGGTTTGCTCATACAAAACGGAGGCGATTGCCGCTGGGGCTGCGCTGAACTACATATCTGCTTTTATTGATTCTATTTAAAGCTGTTAAGGAGCAAATTAAGTTTTATTCTAAAAAAGAAAAGGTTCATGTCATTTGGCATGAACCTTTAAAACAATCCCGTAATAAAGATTTTAGCGGCTGTATTCAAAATACGAAGAACACAGCCGCCGTATAAGTTAATTGCAAAAAAAAAAAGCGCCCTGCTTTATGCAGGGCGCTTTGTAGTTTAGCTCAATTCAGGGTCAACCGGTGCTGTTGGCAGATAGCCGTTTACCTTATACCAACCGACCTCCGTCCCGGTGGAGGTAATATATCCGGTTGCGGGGTCGTAACGCTCCTGAATCACATCGCCGTTTTTCGGGAAATCCTTCTTATGCTTCGGCAGGAGCTGGAATACGCTTCTCCAGACAACCAGGGCCGGGTTTGTACCTTTATAGCCGAGGTCTTTCGGCTGGTCATAGCCGAACCAGACAACGCCGACATAGTCGGGTGTAATGCCAGCGAACCAACGGTCTTTATGGTCATTAGTAGTACCGGTCTTGCCGCCAACTACTAACCCGCTAATCTTTGCGGCTCTACCAGTGCCCTCTGGACGTGTAACATTTGACTGAAGGAGCTTATTCATAATGAAAGCCGTATCAGCGCCAATTGCCTGTACTGGCTTAATCTTGTTTTCAAGCAATACATTGCCCTTACTGTCCAGCACCTTAGTATATGAATGCGGCTTGTAGTACAATCCGTTATTGCCGAAAATTTGATAACCGCCTGCTAACTCCTTAACAGTGACGCCTTGCGTCAACGCGCCTATGGCGATACTAAGGGTTTTATCGGAATAGACCTTATTGCCGACTACTTTTCTCTCGACAAGTGAAGTAAAACCAAGCTTGTTCTTAAGGAAATCAAACGTATATTCCGGTGAAAGATAATCCTTTTCTATGTGTACTGCGACGGTGTTGACCGACTTTGCCAAAGCCCGGACGACCGTCATCGAGCCGGTGTAATTGGAATCGTCGTCGTTTTTAGGCCACAGTTTGCCGTCTGGGGTTGTTATCTTGCTGCAGGGGATAAGCGACGACCAGTTGATTTTATTGAGTTCAATAGCCGGCGCATAAACGCCGAGGGGCTTGATAGCAGAACCCGGCTGTCGGGCGGCTCTTGCGTCCACCGCGCGGTTATATATCAAATTACCGGATTTTTTACCGCGGCCGCCCTCCACTCCAAGTATGTTTCCGTTATAGTCCATAATTATCATGGCCGATTCTGGCTGAACCGCACCTTGATACTGCTTCCAGTATTTTGTGTTGGTCGTATCCTGATATATCTTGTCCATCGCGCTTTGGACATCTGTGTTCATCGTCGTATATATCTTGAGACCTTTAGTATATATTGTGTTAAGCGCGTAATCGGCTGTCCAGCCATACTTGGTTTGGAGGTCTTTCTGGACGTCTGTGATTACCATGTCTTCAAACCAACCGCGGGTGCTGACAGTCTTTTTCGGAGCGATATTCAGCTTTTCATTAATGGCCTGCTCATACTGCTCTTTTGTTATCTTTTTTTGCTTATACATATTTTTAAGCACAACATTGACCCTGCGCTCGGTGTTTTTTTCCGGATGGTATCTCGGGTCATATGTGCTCGGCGCCTTCGGCAGGCAGGCAAGCGCTGCACATTCGGCGAGGTCAAGGTCCTTAACGTCTTTATTGAAGTAGTTTCTAGCCGCGGTTTGAACGCCGTAGCAGCCTTCGTTAAGGTTAATCGTGTTCAGATAGGCTTCAAGAATCTGCTCCTTGCCATATCTCTTTTCGAGGTCCAGGGCATTGACGATTTCCTGTATTTTGCGGCCGTAATCGCTGCTGTTTTTGCCGGCTGCGGTCAGGTTGTTTATCAACTGTTGGGTAATCGTTGAACCGCCCTGCCTTGTTTCGTAAAAGTGGAAGAACAGGTTGCCGAACGAGCTTATCGTACGTTTCCAGTCAACACCGTTATGTTCATAGAAACGCTGGTCCTCAGTACAGACAAAGGCGTTCTTGAGGTTCTCGGGCATGTCTTTAAGTGACACCCAAACACGGTTCTGTTCTCCGCTTATTTGAGCTACTTCAACAGTTTCGTTCTTAGAATTAGTGGCGTAAATAAACGTCGTGCTGTCGAGGTTTGCGCTGTCGAGGTTAATATTTTGCGGAGTAACGAAATTAATTATATAGAATGCGACGGCACCGCCTACAAGGGTGCATGTGATGACAAATATAAGAAAAACGGTAAGTAGAGCCCTACCGATTTTTCCGGCGACTCTTCTTGCCTTACTTTTCTTCTTCTTTGCGACGGGGGTCTTTTTGCCTTTTGGAGAAATAGAAGCGTTACCCATTAATTTATCGCCTCCCGACGGTAAGGGTAATGGCATGTTGGTAGAATTATAATACACGTCAACATTGTATTATATTTTATCACAAAAATCAAATTGGTTAAATATGTAAATACATTTTTCTTAATTATTGGGGCAAGTAACGCAGCTTTTTTTAAATCAGGAGAAAAAAATCAGCCCGCCACTTGTAGTTTTCAGCGGGCTGATTAAGCAAGAATAATTATTCACATTTCTTTCTGCGCAATAAAAGCGCAAGAAGCGATACTGAGACCACAGCCGCGGCTGCAGCAAAAGGCTCATTTCCGCCTGTTTCGGGGTTTTTGACTTTTATGGTCGTTGCGTCCTCCGATTTTATACCCGTAAGGTCAAAAACGTGAGACGATGATTTCAAAAGCGAACGATAGGCGCAAAGCGCGAGCACTGACTGCTCCGTCGCGACATAATCGGCTCCTCCGCCCCTTGTATGTTCAAATGCGCCGTTCGATGTTCTGAATGACAGCAGTGCGTCGACAGCGGACTTGCCGTTTTTGATAAAGCGCGTATCCGTTTTCGGGTTAATGCCGATGGATGACAGGGCGATGATAACCTGAGCGGTGCTCTCGCTGACTTCTTCTGATGAATAGGAGGGCAGGAAACCTCCGTCCGGCTGCTGTGCCTTTGAAAGATAGGAGACAGCGGCGTCTACGGCCTTCTTTACGCGGCTTTCATCCATATACGGTGCGAGAGCGGTTATCGCAATAGCCGTCATATCGCTGTCGGGAGGGGCATTCTTGTCGAGTGCAAACGCGCCGTTCGGGAGCTGATACGAAAGTATAGATGAGATAATGCCCTCTTTTGTATAGGATGAGGACGCCGGAATGTCGTAGCCGCCGGAGTCGAGTGCGAGCAGCGTATAGGTATAGCCGTTAAGACCCGTTATACCGATTTTTAAGGATAAGAGCTGGGCTACAAGATCCTGCCCGTTAAAGCTGCGGGGGTTAGCACCTGCCGCTTTTATGCCTATAATAAGTCCGGCGAGATGGGTCGGCAGCATATCGCCGTCGCTGATTTCCTGCGCTGCCGATTCAAGAAAGCTCTCGGGAACGCTGCGCCCCGCGGCGGACAGCGCCAGCGCCCCGCCCCAGTCATTGACGCCTTTTTGCAGCATATAGTCCGCGCCGGCCGATATTATTTTGTCGATATCGCTTGTGTCTACGGCCGCCCCATTCGACGCGGATTTTTTGCTGCCGGCTCCAGAACTGCCGCCTGAGCCGGTAGTTCCCGGCGCAGCACCGTCCTTATACACCTTGAGCGGAATCTCGCCGATATTGACCAAAGCCGGAGTTTTATCAACGGTTTTCTTTTCGACTGTGAATGTGTAATCCCCGGCAGCCGGCATTGTTATGCTTACGCTGCCGTTTTTGTCGGTTATGTAAGTGCGGCCGTTAAAATAAATCTTCGCGCCTTCAAATTTGACGGTATTGGTGACGGGTGCTCCGCTGCTGTAATCGGTATACACTGAGCTTATGCTGATAACCGCCGTTTTTCCCTCGACCGGGTTTGCGGGGTTGACGGTTACAGTCGGGTACAGGATTTTGCTGTCGTCGCCGAGATAGATGACTATCTTGTCGCCGCTGCTCGGCTTTATGGAATCGACGCCTACCTGTGCCGCCTCATCGTTTACATAGATGTGCCACCAGACGGGATAAGTGCCGCCTTCGCCGCCGATTTCCTGTATCTGGTGGCCGTAAAGACCGTCGGGTGCCTTGAGTTCAATTTTTTTTGCCGCGAGCGCCTTTGACATTATGTCATATAAGCTGCCCCCGCTTGTGAAGCTGACTTTTCCGTTATAGATTTCCGCGTTCTGCCCTTCAATCAGCAGGGTTATGTATGGCTCTTCCGCCGCCTTAGAGTTAAACGGCAGGAACGAAAAAAAGGATAGGAAAACTGCAAATGACAACAGTAAAGATAAGAATTTTTCCGCCTTTCGCATAATACCCCTCCTATTAAAAATTTGCCCCCTAAACCAAAAAATCGTCCCCTTTCGATAAGGGGACGACATGACTTCATAAATCCACTTAAAATTTACGCCTGCCTTTCCCTCCGAAATGCATAACGGCTTGATTTTTCGGCAGGTCTCCTGGCTTGGCTTCATTCTGCAGAACACACCTTCCCGGGCATCTTTTCCCAGTGGTCAGGCTTGGCTTACCAAACCCAAATTTATTCTGCAGTCTGCCTTACAGTAGCGGGGGCTGCGGCGGCATTTCACCGCCTTCCCTTTTAATCTTCATACTGAAGAACCGAAAAATCTGCATGCATATTCAATTTTTTCTCATTTATTTTATATTTAAACGGAATTTATGTCAAGCCTTCTTTAAAACAATTTCCCAAATCTGGGGCGCGGCCCAAATCCGAATCGGCGGGCCAACTGTTCCGATGCCGTTGGAAACTATTATCGTCGTGCTGCCCTTTTTCACGACGCCGGTAATATATTTAAGCTTTTCTTCTCCGGGCCAGTGGGGCACCCATTTCCCTCGGAAACTGATCTGCCCGCCGTGGGTATGGCCGCAGAGTATAAGGTCAATCTTATCCTTAGGCAGTTTGTCCACATAGTTTGGATGATGTGTCACGAGAATCATCAAGTCGTCGTCCTTTGTACCCTCGAGCATGGGGGCAAGGTCCTGATTACTGGTTGTGAGATCGCCTACGCCGCCTACCCTTATGCGTGAGCCGCCCCGCTCAACCCAGACGGCCCGGTTGTCCAGCAGGGTTATGCCCGACTCATACATGCACCTTTCGGACAACTCGCCATCGGTCCACCTGTCGTGGTTGCCGAGCACCCCCATAACGCCGAGCGGCGCGCGGAATGCCGCGGCCTCTTTAAAAAACGATGGAATCCTGTTGGGGTCGCGGTCGACATAGTCGCCTCCGAGAAGAATCAAATCGGGGTTAAGATTGTTTGTCATTTCAACAAGACGCCGCAGCTTCTCGGTGGAGAAGCATTTGCCGTGGTGAATGTCGGAAAGGAACACTATCTTTACATTTTCAAACTCCGGCGGCACATCCTTGGAATAGAAATTGTATCTCTTCAGCTTTATTTTTTCTACCCTATTCAATGAGATGACCTCGCACAGTGCATATTCCAAAATCATCCTTATAATTTCCAATATATAAGGAAATATTACATATGTCAAATCGAAAACATTAGTGGGCATGGAATATGCGCTTGTATTTCCTGTACCGGATAGTCTTGCTGGCAAACCAGGGAATAACGGCGAGGGACGGCAGGACAAGGGCGGTGAGCACCGATAAAATGTAATTTCTGGTGAAATAATAGACAATGAGCGAGAGCAAGGTGTTTATCGTGTCAGTTATCATCGACGCGATAAAAGCCGCGGCTTGAACCGATACACCGCCCGTAATCCTTGTCATCACCATGCCTACCCAGCCCCAGTTGTCCACCATGGGTTCAATCCACCAAAGCTTTCGGCTTATGCGGCGCTGAAGCCAGATAAGCGGGGCGCGCATACTGCCTTTCAGCTTCTTACCTACCCTTGAGCGGAGATACATGCGGGTGCCCTTTACCGTAATCATGGAGATAACGGTTGGGATTATTCCCTTGAGATTAAAATTGCTGAATACATTTTCCGCAAGAAAGCCTGAGAGGACAGGGTTGACAATGCCGAGCAGGCTCGCTAAAAACGTCATAATGCAGCATTTGGCGTAAGTGTCAGATGATATGACATTTTCGCTTTCTGGTACATTATTGCTGTAATGATATCTCAATATGCAAAACCCCTTGCGGGAAAGTTGTAATTACACAAATTATCTCACTCCAGTATGAAAATTCGGACGTGATATTATGAAAATAAAACGCAGTTTTTTAATAGGCGGCATATTGGCGCTGGAACTCGCCCTTTTGCTTCTTGCCATATGGGGATTAAATCAAAGGGCGGCCTATCTTTACGGCGCGATGGAAATAATAAGCTTAATCGTTGTCGTTTTGCTTATATACAGCCGTGACAACCCATCCTATAAAATCAGTTGGGCTATTGTGATTTTAGTTTTCCCTCTGTTCGGCGTTTTTATATATCTAATCGCGGGGACGCATTATCTTTCTCCCGGCCTGCGCAGGATGATAAAAAGGGCAAAGAGTTTTGGCCTTAAGTTGCGGCGGCAGGATCCAGAGGTCATGCAGGCGTTGAGCAATGAAGGCGGCGGTTATGTCAAGCAGGCGCGTTTTCTGCTCACCATGTCCGACAAGCCGGTATACAAAGGCACAAAGGCGGAGATTCTTCTGCCCGGTGAAAAAATGCACGCGAAAATGGTCGAGGAACTAAAGCGGGCGCGTAAATTTATTTTTATGGAATTCTTCATAATAGCCAAAAGTGAAATGCTCGATGACATCACTGAAATTTTAAAACAAAAGGCCCGGGAGGGCGTGGAGGTAAGGCTGATATATGACGACGCCGGCAGCATGGACGGCATGCCCCGCGGCTTTAAGAAGATGTGCAAGGAATACGGCATTAAAACCGCGGCCTTCAATCCGTTCGTCCCGGTGCTGAATAAGTTTCTCGAATACCGGGACCACCGCAAGATCGTTGTGATAGACGGAGATGTGGGGTTTACCGGCGGTATCAACATCGCCGACGAGTATATTAATAGGATAGAGCTGCACGGCCACTGGTATGACGGCGGCATTTGCCTTTACGGCAGCGCTGTGCGGAATTTTACTATAATGTTTCTTGAGATGTGGCTGATGATAACCGGAGATGACCTCGGCTATGAGAAATACCTTGTCTCAACGCCGAGGGAAGACGACGGGTATGTTCAGCCTTTCAACGACAGCCCCTTTTCCGGGAATGTCTCGGAGGGCGCCTATATGAACATCATAAGCGGCGCGAACCGCTATGTTTATATCGCGACGCCATACCTTGTGATTGACCACGAGATGACTATCACGCTGTGCAATATGGCACGCGCGGGAGTAGATGTTAGAATCGTCACCCCTCATATACCGGACAAATGGTATGTTTACGCCGCAACGAGGGGGTATTACCAGCAATTGATGGACTGCGGGGTAAACATATATGAATACGCCCCCGGCTTTATCCACGCGAAAATGATACTTTCCGACGACGATGTAGGCATAATCGGCTCGGTAAACATGGACTACCGCAGCTTTTACCTACAGTTTGAGGACGCGGTGTGGCTTTGCAAGAACAACGCCCTTAAACAGATGAAAAAGGAGTTCGAGCGGATATTTGAGGTTTCGATAAAAATAGACCCCGAAGAGTGGAAGAAGCGTGGGGTAATCGCGAAGCTATGCGAGGTGCTGATGAGGCTGTTCGCCCCGCTGATGTAAACAGCGGCCGTTAATTTTCTTCAAATAATGAAAAGATGCCGGAGTTTTCCGGTATTTTATTTATTGGGCGAAAATTTTATAAATTGTCATAGTGTGTCGCGCGTTGTATTTTGGCTTTATATATGGTAAACTTAAGTTAAAATAGAGAAATATCGGCTTACATTAAGGCATGATTAGTTGTGGAGGTATTAAAGTTGCGCGAATCTTACGAAAGCCCATTTAGCAAACGCTATGCAAGCAAAGAAATGCAAAAGTTGTTCTCCCCGGATTTCAAATTCAAAACATGGCGCAGGCTGTGGATTGCTCTTGCAAAGGCTGAAAAAGCGCTGGGGCTCGATATAACAGACGAGCAGATAGCTGAACTTGAGGCCCATGCTGATGATATAAACTATGAAGTCGCGGAAGCAAGGGAAAAAGAGGTCCGTCATGACGTTATGTCCCATGTTTATGCCTACGGCGTTCAGTGCCCGAAGGCAAAACCGATAATCCATCTGGGTGCGACCTCATGCTATGTCGGCGACAATACAGATATCATTATAATGCGTGAAGCGCTGAAACTGCTTCGCGGAAAAATAATCAATGTAATCTCAAGGCTGTCCAAATTTGCTATGAAGTATAAGGACATGCCCGCGCTGGCCTATACACATCTTCAGCCGGCTCAGCTTACGACTGTCGGCAAACGGGCGACGCTTTGGATAAATGACCTTGTAATGGACCTTGAGGACCTGGATTACCGTTTGGAGAACCTGGCTATGCTCGGCTCGAAGGGCACAACAGGCACACAGGCTTCCTTTATGGAGCTTTTCGACGGCGACAGTGAAAAGGTTAAAAAGCTCGAAAAACTGATAGCCGAGGAAATGGGCTTTAACAAGGTCGTGCCGGTTTCAGGCCAGACCTATTCGCGCAAGATAGACTCCCAGATCGTCAATGTCTTGTCCGGCATTGCCCAGAGTGCCAGCAAGTTCTCATATGATATGCGCTTGCTGCAGAACTTCAAGGAGATGGAGGAGCCATTTGAGAAGCACCAAATAGGTTCTTCCGCCATGCCGTATAAGCGCAATCCGATGCGCTGCGAGAGGATTACGGCGCTTGCGCGTTACCTTATGACCGACGCGCTGAATCCGGCGTATACCGCGGCGACACAGTGGTTTGAGCGCACGCTGGACGATTCAGCGAACAAGAGAATTGCCGTCGCTGAGGCGTTCCTTGCGGCCGACGGCATACTCAACATATATATGAATGTTGCCGACGATATCGTCGTTTATCCGAAGGTAATCAGGCAGCGCGTCATGCGCGAGCTGCCGTTTATGGCGACCGAGAACATCATGATGAGTGCAGTCAAGAAGGGCGGCGACAGGCAGGAGCTGCATGAGCGGATACGCCAGCATTCCCTCGCCGCGTCAAAGCGCGTCAAAGAGGAAGGGCTTGAAAACGACCTTCTGGAAAGAATTTGTGCTGACAAAGCCTTCGGGCTTGACCGCAGCGAGATTGACAGCCTTTTGGAACCAGAGAAATATACTGGGCGCGCTCCGCAGCAGGTTGTTGAATTCATCACCGAAAGGGTACAGCCCATACTTGACGCAAACAAGGATGTTTTGGGTGAAACTACCGAATTATCCGTGTAATAATTTGATAATTTGTATAAGCTATTGCGTTGACCGCTCAAATATCATTGACTTTTGATACATTCACCCATATAATATACTTATCATCTTAGAATTATGTATATTTTATAAGCGGTCAAAGCCTACTCATGAAATTGTTAAAGCGCGTTATGATGCCGTGTTCTGTCGGCCGTCATCCGCTTTGGCGGATGACGGTCATTAGAATGTCTCTGCATAGGCAAATTCCGCGCTTCGATTTAATAAGTCAATGGAAGGTGAAAATGCGTGTTAAAGCGTGTGGGAAAGCCCGTAATTTTCATCCTCGTACTGGTAATTCTCGCTTTGACGTATGTTTCATTCTTCGGGATTAGCTATAAATCCGGAGATATACGTCATACTATTATCAAAGGTGCGCAGGATATAAGATTCGGGATCGACATCAAGGGAGGCGTTGACGTAACATTTACGCCACCGGCTGGGACAAAGGTTACAAGGTCCGATATGGAAGCTGCTGTACAGCGCCTTAATCAGAGGCTTGATGCCCTTAAGATTCAAGATAGGGACGTTTACCCTGATTATACCAACAACAGAATAATTGTACGTTATCCGTGGCAGTCCGGTATTACACAGCAGGATCCGGAAGAAGCCATCAAAGAGCTCGGTGCTATGTCTGAACTCACATTCAAAGGTCCGGACGGGACAATCATACTCACGGGTAAAGACGTACAGAAGGCGGAGGCTAAACCAGATCCGGAACACGGCGGATATTTGGTAGAGCTTACCTTCAAATCAAGCGGTACGCAGAAATTTGCCGAAGCGACAAAGAAGTATCTCAATCAGCAAATAAGCATTTATATGGATGACAAGGAAATAACAAGCCCTGTCGTTCAAAGCGTAATTACTACAAGCACTTGCGTGATAAACAACGAAGCCAATCCGATGACCGCCGAAGAGACAAAGAAGCTTGCAAATCAGATCAACGCGGGTTCACTTCCGTTTAAGCTTGTCACCGATAACTACGGAACAATATCGCCAACACTGGGTCAAAATGCCCTTAGAGTAACTATTATCGCAGGTATTATCGCGTTTATTCTCGTATGCCTGTTTATGATACTGTACTACCGCCTACCTGGAGTAATCGCGTGTATTGCACTGCTCGGCGATATAGCAGGCTCACTGCTCTGCATATCCATTCCGCAATATACGCTGACACTGCCCGGTATAGCCGGTATCATCCTTTCCATAGGTATGGGCGTTGACGCCAACATTATTACAGGCGAAAGAATTAAAGAGGAACTCAGAGTAGGAAAGACACTTGACGGCGCTATTGATGCTGGGTTTGAAAATAGTTTCTCCGCTATTTTCGACGGCAACATCACCGTTATCATCGTAGGTTTACTGCTGATGATATTCGGTTCGGGTTCGGTTAACTCGTTCGGCTTCACCCTTATCATAGGCGTTATCTTCAACTTTATCATGGGTGTAACTGTATCGAGACTGATGCTTAAGTCCATATCAAAGTTCCCGGCATTGCGCAAGAATTTCTTATTTGGAGGTGTGCGCAATGAAGGCTGATATGAACGTCGATTTTGTAGGAAAACGCAAAATCTACTATATAATCTCGCTGTCAATAATCATTATTGGTATTCTGGCATCATTTATATTCGGTGTAAAGCTTGACATTCAGTTCAAGGGCGGCACCATTATAAAGTACAGTTATTCCGGAACGCTTGACAGGCTAAAAGCCGAAGATGTTGCCAAAAGCGTACTGAAAGATGCTCAAATTTCATCTAAGATAAATGAAGATTTTGTCACTCACAATAAGACACTGGTATTAGAGATAGACAGATCACTGAACAATGAAACTCAGGCGAGCCTCTATAAGGCAATAAGCGAAGCGTTTGCCGAGAATAATGTTCAGAAAGGTCAGTCCAATACAGTTTCTGCCTCAATGGGACGGGAAACAATCGGCAGAAGTGTGTTGGCAGTTGCACTGGCCTCAATCCTCATCATCATCTATATCGCGATAAGGTTCTGGAAAATAGGCGGCTGGCCCGCCGGTATAACGGCGTTCGCGGCGTTGCTGCATGACGTTATCGTCGGTTATGTGGCTTTCGTCGTATTGAGAATCCCGTTGAATGATAACTTCATTGCGGTCGTACTTACGATACTCGGTTATTCAATCAACGATACCATCGTTATCTACGACCGTATACGCGAAAACCGCAGGCTTTATGGCACCAAGGTCCCGTTTGCTGATGTCGTTAATAAATCAATCAACCAGTCCTTCTCAAGATCTTTCAATACCGGCCTTGCTACCTTCTTATCAATAGCAGTTCTCGCGGTATTCTCGGTTGCTTACAAGCTTGATTCGGTCACAAGCTTTGCTGTACCGATGATGATTGGCGTTATTTCCGGTTGCTATTCAACCATCTGCATAGCCGGTCCGTTGTGGGTTTCCTGGGAAACACACAAGGAAAAGAAGGCTGCTGCTGAAAAAGAAAGGCTCGCGGCCGAAAGAGAAGAGAAAAAGAAGAAACTGGAAGCATCAAAGGCAAAGAAAAAATCCAAGTAATATAAATGGGCTGCCTTGCGGCAGCCCATTTATTTTCAGCATATAGATATAATATCAGGATTTTTGCTTTTTTTCCTTTATCCCGACGTCGCAGATAACTGCCGCTACAAGCGAAAGGGCGCCGCATGAGAATGCCGCCTCTTTAGCGGCTTTTGCACAGCAAAGCATATAAATATAGTCTCCATAGCGGCCTTGGAGCAGAGTCAATATTATCGCTACAATGATTAGCCCTAATGTAAATTCTAATCCTATGTAGATAAACATGATGGCTAACTCTTCCGCGTTTTCAAATGTATTCTTAACCGCGTTCAGGATTTTCATTTCCTAACTCCTTCTTTCGAAAATCCAAAGACGTTTACAATTATGTTAACATTGACGGCGGTAATATACAATGCTAAAATAATGCCAGAGGCAAAGGAGGTTCTCATGTTCGGCGCAATTTCAACAGCATGCCTTTATCCCCTTGAAACGGAAAAGGCCTTGTCGGAACTGCTGAAACAGGGTGTCAGGCGCTTTGAGGTATTTGCAAACTGTGAAAGCGAATTCTCCGACAGCTTCACAAAAGAGATTTTGGCAATGGTCAAAAGTTACGGCGCAAAAATCTGTTCCGTTCATCTTTATACCTGCGGCCTCGAACCGTTTATGTTTTTTTCCAATTACAAACGCCGGTTTGATGACGCCGCAGAACATTACAAACACTACTTTGAAAGAGCGGCATTTTTGGGGGCCTCAGATGTAGTTTTTCATGGTGACCGCAAAGATTCTACTCTTCCCCATGACATATTCTGCGAGCGTTTTGCGGTGCTTGCTGAGATTGCCCGCGCCGAGGGAGTGGCATTGGCTCAGGAGAATGTGGCCAGATGCCGGAGCGGCAAAATTGAGACTATCAAGGAAATGAAAAAATCCCTCGGTAAAGATGTGCGCTTTGTACTTGATGTAAAACAGGCTCTCAGGGCGGGCGTTGACCCGATTGATATGTGTGACGCCATGGGTGAAAATATCGACTGCGTGCATATAAGCGACAGCACCGAGGAACATGACTGCCTGCTTCCCGGCCAGGGAAGTTATGATTTTAAGCCTCTTATCTCCCATCTTAAAAGTTTCGGTTTTAATGGGCCGCTGACGGTTGAAGTCTACCGGTGCAATTATAAGGTCTATTCGGAATTATATGATTCTTTAAGATTCATCAATTCACTATTGCAATAGAGAAAAGCACAATATATAGATGTGTTTTGGAATTAGTAACAAAATACAGGGTCAATTTTGGTGTAAATTGTTCTGTAAAAATGAAAATATCCCCTTTTAATTATAGAACAAAAATATTATAATATTGATATGGCCATTAATACTATTTAAGGCAAAATATAAAGTTTTATGGTAATACATTTTATGGAATCATTCCGTAAAAAATGTATTCGCATAAAGCTTGCCGCGATAAATAGGGGTTCGGCCGACTCCGGTTTATCTCAACGGTTTTTGCCTTAAAGAGTTGATGTCCATTAATAAATGTTAGGGGGATATGTAAGTGAGCAATGAAAAACCAGTAATCAGTAAGTCTTTCAGTGACGAACAAGGCAGAACACTAAAGGTTGACTATTTTCTCACATCGGGTGCATGCATGACCGACGGCGCCGAAGCAGTCCCTGTATATGGGGTGCGCGCCGACCTATATATAAACGGTCAGTATGCAGAGTCAGCGAAGGTTGACGACATTTCCCCTTCAAGAGAAGAGACAACCGAAATGGCAAAACGGTTTGCCGACAATCAAGTGACGCCGGTATCACTGAAAGATGTCGTTGAGGATTGCATTGCGGCACAGCTCAAGCAGTGATTCGAAACATTGGTTTAAGGTTTTTCTGCTGTTTTACACAGGTGGAGGATTATTATGAAATGTCCGTTTTGCGGTTATGGTGAAAGCAGAGTTATTGATTCGCGGCCGACTGATGATGGTGAACGTATTAGAAGGAGGCGTGAGTGCATCAGATGTCAGAAGCGTTTTACGACGCATGAGATAATCGAAAGTCTGCCGCTTATTGTGATTAAAAAGGACAAGTCGCGGCAGACGTTTGACCGGAACAAACTGATTAACGGAATGATGAGGGCCTGCGAAAAGCGGCCGGTTCCGCTTCAAGTGTTGGAATCCGCGGCTGATTCAATCGAGATGACCCTTCAAAACTCACTGGACAGAGAAGTGACTTCTGAAAAAATCGGTGAGTTGGTCATGGAAAAGCTGAAGGACATTGATGAGGTCGCTTATGTCAGGTTTGCGTCGGTGTATCGCCAATTTACGGACATTAATACATTTATGGAAGAAGTAACAAAACTGCTGAACAGCAAGAAATCATCAAATCAGCAGCAGAAACTTTAAACCAAATTTTACAAAAATTAATTGGGAAAGATCGTGGGGCCTTCCCGCGGTCTTTTTTTGTCAAAAAATGTTATCTAAGCTGAAGCGATCACTCTCAGCTATATGCTTTATCTGCATCCGCAGGGTTTCACATTCGGCTATAAAATCGGTTCTGTCCTCATCTTTGAGATATGCCCGGAGTTTTGCGGCGGACTGGTTGGCAAGGTCGATTTCCGCATGCCGTATAAAAGTGGCGTATACGTGCTTATTAAAGGCCCATTCCGATTCGAAAGCATCAATTTGCTTAAAAGCCGCATCAATATTCCCCTCAATCGCGCTTTTTTCAGCGGAGTTTATGATATCCGACATCCTTTGGGCCGAGCTGTTTAAATAAATATGGCTTGAGCAGATCAGCAACAGGATTGCTGCCAGTATGATTATCGCGGTTTTTAGATTTTTTATCATAAAACCTCCTCAAAGGACTGTTTTAAGTTTTATCTTTCGGGATGATTATCGTTTTTTCGGACTTGTCAATTGTCATAATAAACACGTCCTCGGGCGTAAGCCCTTGTTTTGTCAGTGTATCTTCAAGCCATACCATATCTTTTCCCACGCCGGCAAGAGAAGGCAGTGACAAGATACCGTCGCATATAAGCATTGTCGGCAGCCCGGTATCTTCACATTTAATATTCATCATTCCCGCCGTTACGGGTTTGTTCTCACATTTGGGGAACACGCTGAGCTTTCCGTTGGTTTCAAGCACTGCATAGGCGATTTCGTCCAGGTTCATATACCCGCTGTTCCGCAGCTCTTCCATGAGGTCATCGACCGTAAAGCGCAGCCGTTTCATCTCCCGCTGGTCGATTTGCCCGTCTTTTATAAGGATACTTGGCTTTCCGCTGATGATATGGCGCAGTTTTATGCTTGAAAGGGTTAAGGCGGACAAAATAACCTCGCATGCGATAAGTGTCAGAATAGGTATAATTCCGCTGGAGAGTGGCGTTCCTGTTTCCTGCATAGGGATCGCCGCAAGCTCAGATATCAGTATGGCGACCACAAGTTCAGAGGGCTGGAGTTCACCGATCTGGCGCTTGCCCATGATCCTCACCGCGGCAACTACAAGTACATAAAGAATAACTGTCCTGATAAATGCAATGCCCATTGACTGACCACCCCGTAAATAAAACATTCAGATATAGCGTTTACGCAGGCAAAATATTTATACTTGACGCGGGATTAATTAAAAAAACGGGCGGCGCCGCAAATCAATTGCAGCGGCGCCCGCAACGAAACCAACTTATATTGATAACAGAGCTTTGTGGTCTTTGCCGTCTATCGGTATAAACTCGGCGGGGCTGCCGTCGACGCTAAGGCCTTTGCCGCCGCGTTCGACGGTAATATCCATCTCAGCGCCGCCGAGGCTGATTTTGGCTTCAAAGCCCGGCCAATCCTGGGGCAGAGACGGCGACAAAGTGATTTTGTCGGCGGATATTTTGATACCGAGCATATATTCAACTGCAGTGCGGTAATACCAGCCGGCGGCACCTGTGTAAAGACTCCAGCCGCCCCTGCCCTCACAGGCCGGGTTTGTATAAATGTCGGCGGCTGAATAATACGGCTCCAGCCGGTAAATCAGCGCGCTGTCGGCGTCTTTTGCCCTCTCGGCCGGGTTTATCCACGACAGTATCTTATAGGCCTCATCTGTCCTGCCCTCATATAAAAATCCAAGCGCGCCCCATACTGCGGCGTGGGTGTACTGTCCCCCGTTTTCCCTTATGCCGGGGGAATAGGAGCGGATATATCCGGGATTTCGGCCGCCCCTGTCAAACGCCGGTGTAAACAGCCTTACCAGCTTCAGCCTCTCGTCGACAAGGTGTTCTGCGACCGAATCAAGGGCAGTCTGCCGCCGTTCCTTGTCGGAAAGCCCCGCAATGGCGCTGAAGGCCTGCGGCAGGATGTCTATGCGGCATTCGGTGTTTTCAGCGCTGCCTAAGGGGCTGCCGTCGTCGTAAAAACCGCGCAGATACCATTTCCCGTCCCAACAGGACGCGTCGGTCGCTTCCCTTAACCTTTTTGCCTCGCTTTCACACCTTTCGGCGAAGGCGTCGTCCTTCATGTGCCGCGCGACTTTCGCAAAGCGCTCGAGTACGATAATTTCGAACATGGAAAGCCAGACGCTTTCGCCTTCACCGCCGATACCGACTAAGTTCATGCCGTCGTTCCAGTCGCCGCTGCCAAACAGCGGGATACCGTGCCGCCCCTGCGTCAACGCCCTGTTAATGGCGCGGACACAGTGGCCGTAGACATTTTCTTTTTCCTCGGAGCGGGGCGGGCGGAAATACCTGTCCTCCTCCGTCTTGTTCAGTTCAGGGCCGTCGAGGTAATAGATTTCGTGGTCAAAAATTGAATAGTCTCCGGTCTTGTCAAGGTATTCGCAGACAGTGTAAGGTAGCCATAAGAGGTCGTCGGAGCAGCGGGTCCTAACGCCTCTGGAGCCGCCGTCCCGCAAAGGCAACTGGTGCCACCAGTGCATTACGTCACCCTCCTTGAACTGGTGGGCGGCGCACCTGTAGATATGCGCTTTCGTAATCGCGGGGTCTGCGAAAAGTGCGGCGCAACTGTCCTGAAGCTGGTCTCGGAATCCCCACGCGCCGCCGCACTGGTAAAAGCCTGTGCGCCCATTAATGCGGGAGTTTATACACTGGGTCATAAGCCAGGTGTTGATTATGGCGTCAAGTTTTTTATCCGGTGTTTTAACCTTTATAAACGGTTTATTTGAATGGTTGTCGAGAGCCGCGATGTCCCGACTCTTGAGCAGCGTAAGGGTTGTCTTTGCCGCTTTTTCGTTGCCGGCAAACCCGAGCACGAAGTTTATTTTCTCACTGCGTTTCGGGGGCAGCCGCAATTCCTTAATAACGGCGGCGCAGGGGTCAGGAGAAGGCGTGCTGCTCTTGTCCTGCCACCTGCCGGAAAGGAACCCTGCCCTTGAGTGGACAAAGTTGTCAAACCCTTCAAGCGCCGACAGGAACGAGCACCCCGATACCTGTGACCACGGGTTGCGCATAATGACGGCGTCTCTTTCCTTCTTTATAGCGATATGCCGCCTTGTGGCCTCTGAAACCGACAGCACCGGCTCAGTATAATACGCCGCTTCAAGGGTCATTTCACGGTCCCTCCCGTTTTCCACCTCAAGTGTTACTACCTTTGCCATGAATTTGCCAGGGACAGAAACGGTTACTTTAAAGCGCAGCCCCTCCGCCTCCGATTCGTATACCGCTTTTGACGGGCTGTAGGTAACATATGCGTTGAGGCAAAGGTCATAAATCCTCTGCCCTATCTTGACCAGGATCATTTCGCCCCGGAGGTCGGCGGTGGTGTCGTTGCTCCACGGGGTCAGCTTGTTTTCCCGGGCGTTGATAGCCCAAGTGAAACCGAGCCCTCGGTCGGTTACGAGGGTTCCGAAAACCGGGTTAGCGATGATATGGCTCCAAGGCACAATCGGGTTTTCCTTGTTGTGGGTGATGATAAAGCTGTCTTCGGAGAAACCGCCCCCATAGGTCTTGATTTCAGGCTTGTCCTTTCCAGACAGCGGAGTGGTGGGACGCAGCGGCGCGGCGTGAAACGGAATATGCACGTTTCGCTTAAGCTTTGGTGAGGCAATATGGCAAGCCGAGGAAATAAGCAGCACCCTTATCTCATCGGGCTGGGTGTCGAGGTTAATTACATGAATTCCGCCCCTTGAGCCGCAGAGATACTCACAGCAGCAGGTTCTGATTTTCTGCATGATGTTGTTATATTTGCTGCGGGAATAATCTCCGCCGTCCCGGTAGGTTATGACAAGGTCAAACTGTATGCCCTTAAGTCTGAGGGCCCTGTGCATCTTTACATAGGATTCGAGCCGCTCAATGCCGGCATTGCTGTCATAATGAAAGAGTATAATCGGGTAATCGCCTGAAATGCCGAGCTGCCAAAGGCCGGACTGCCCCAACCGGTTTTTCTGGACGGCTTCACCGGCATTTAAAAGCCCCATTGCCAGATCCTCAGGCATAGATTGACCGTCAGCAGTCGGGAACAAAATCTGCGGCAGCACAAGGCCGGCGAGCCGTGTTTCCATGACGCCGGAATCTTTTCCGGCGGCATTTTTAATAAATCCGTGGAAACCGATACGTCTTGCCTCAATAAGCCGCGCAGCGGCCTCCTCAGGGTTGCTTGCCGCGGCAATTATCAGCGTGAAAAGCTTCCGCTGACGTGAGCCCAGCTCCGTTTTTAAACGGATGGCCACTGCGGCCTCGGGGATTGCCCCTGTCCGGCTGCTGAACGGTATATCCAGCGCCCGCGGGAGCGAGGAGGCGCCATAAGGCCTTGTCAGAAGCACCGGCCGGTCGCTGTCAAATTCAAAGTCAACCTCATGCTCCATAAAACCTACCGCGATACATGCCGGCACCTCAGCGCCTCTTGTCCTACGTGAAAAAATAAGCATTTTGGTATCAGAGCGGTAACCGACATGCAGGAAAAGCCTTGAGAACGCCGGATGAGCCGCCTCATCCATCCATTTTGCGAGGGACGGTTCAAAATAGAACAGCAGTTTCGCTTCTACCCGCTTCTGCGTATAGTTTTCCAGTTCCACCGCCCTAATTTCGCAAGGCATGCCCGCATGGAGCAGGGCCTGCATATCCACACCGTAGTTCTGGGTGCGTGCATGATAGATTGCCCCATGGGTGTTGAATTCAACATGGCGCCTAATCAGCTTGTCCTCATTATATTCCGGCGCTGCGGTGACGCAGAGCAGTTCCCCGTCAAATGACGCGACGGCGAAGATACCTGCCGGGCCCCGCAGCAGGTCGGCACTTCTCCGCGTCACGTCGACGCCGTGGAATATCGACATCGACGCGCCCACGTCGGTCAGCACCATCGTGTACTCGCCGTTGGATACAGCGTTCACCCGCGGGGTCACAGGACTCAGCGTTTCAAAGTCTTCCCGCACAATGCCGTACCTGCCCGGCTTTTCGGGGATATCCCTGAGCATGACGTCGTGGAATACCACCGCGTCGGCGGGTATCTTTTCGCACAGAAGGTCCTTTGCCGTCCTCATCTCGTGGTCGCGCATGAACCTTTCTTGCATTATGCCGTCCAGCAGGGTGTTGTCGGTGGCGACAAGCGACATGCCGACGTGGTGCGCCATATAGCTTTTTACTACCGCCATATGCCCGCCTGTGCGCTTATAGCTGAAGTCGGCCGCCTCATAGAACCCGCAGCGCCCGTACAGGCCCATTTCCTCTAAGCGCTTTAAGTTTTTCATACTCGCTGTCCGGCAGAACGGCAGGGCAAGGAATGTGGAATAGGGCGAGATGACGAGCTGGTCATTCATGCCGCGCTTTAAGGCGAGTTTCTGTACGCCGTGGGCCTCATACTGATAGTTCAGCGCAGCGTCAAAGGAATAAAAGCCGCTTTCTGAGATGCCCCACGGCAACCCGCTTGCCTTGACCCGCCGCTGCTGGCAGTAAATTACGAAACGCATAGTCTCCGCCGCCATCGAGTCCTCATAAACAGGGAGGAGCAGGTGTGGCATCATATACTCAAACATCGTTCCGGTCCATGAGATGGGGCCGGTATAGCCGTTCTGACGGGTAAGCGTACGCCCAAGGGCGCCCCAATGGCGTTTAGGAACAATTCTTTTGGCGATGGCATAATAACTTGTCATACGCGCCTCGCTCATAAGCAAGTCGTAATATATCTCGGTGAGCTTCCCGGCGTCCACGTCATAGCCCAGATGAAAAAGGCGCCGGTGCTTATTGTAAAGCGCGCCGAGGTCGGTGTCATCGATGAGCTTCGTTATGCGGCCCACAAGGTCATCGGTGCCGTCACATTCATTTTCGTAGTCTTTAATGCCTTCCCTTAGGGCCACAAGGCAGCAGAGCAGGTTGCCGCTGTCGACGGTTGAAACATAGACAGGTTTCATGGGCTTTAGGGTCTTTGTCTCATACCAGTTGTAAAGGTGCCCCTTCCATTTCTCCATTTTCTCGATTGTCGTGATGGTTGCCCGGATCCTTTCGAACATTGTTTCGCTGTCTATGAGCTTCAAATCGCGGGCGGCGAGGGTGGAAAGCAGATATAGCCCGATATTTGTCGGCGAAGTCCTGTGCGCAAGTATGCTTACAGGCGCCTCTTGGTAGTTGTCAGGGGGCAGGAAATTGTCCTGTTCGGTGACATAATCCTCATAGAACCGCCACATTGCCGCGGCGTAAGACCGCAGGCGCTCAGCGTCCTCGTCGGACAGCTCGTCGCGGATAGGTGGCGTCGGCCGTCCCGAAAGCCGTGCGATAAACGGCGTTATGATAAAAAAACTGCCTGCAAATTTCGCCGCAGGCTGAGGCGCTAAAAGGAGGAACAGTGCACCGACTACAAAGGAAGACCAAAACCGCCTCAGCGATGTCAGAAGTGTATTATGCCGGACTCCCTTCTGCGATTCTGACTCCGCTGCGGTGACCCATTCCAGCAGCTTCTTGCCTGTCTTGAGCCGCCACAGCGCCCTTATTATCGCGTCCAATGCTATGATTGCATGGTGAGGCAAAAAAAGATAAGCCAGCACACCTTGAGCGATGGAATTCACCGCCTGGGGCAGCACGCGGCAGTGATATTTTCTTGAGAGCATGGACGGGCCGCCGCGAATGACTGCCAGCAGAGCGCTGAAAAGCCCTGCCCCGGACAGGGAAAGGAAAGCAATGATAATCAGCAGGATTGCCGGAGCCAGCGGCACAAAGGCAGATACGATAAGGCAGATAAAAGCAAATATCGGGGTTACTGAGCGGCGGAGGTTATCGAACAGCTTGAAGCGTGACAGGGCGTTAAGCGGCGATTTCTGCCCGTTCGGAAGCTTGTTTAATATGAAGCTGATATTCTGCCAGTCGCCGCGAATCCAGCGGTGGAGCCTGTCAAACCATGGCACAGGGCGGCCCGGGAATCCGTCGGTCAGCTCAACATCGGACAAAAATCCGGCCCGCATATAGCAGCCCTCGATGATATCGTGGCTTAAAATGCGGTTCTGCGGCAAGGCGTTATCGAGTACCTTGTAAAAGGCATCGACGTCGATTATGCCTTTGCCAGCGAAGATGCCTTCCCCGAAGATATCCTGATATGTGTCGCCTGCGGCGTTGTCATAGGCGGTGACGCCGCCCGCGCCCGCCATAATGCGCGAAAAGGGCGTAATGGCTGCCGATTCCAGGTTTACGCCCATTCTCGGAGCCAATATGCCGTACCCTTTTGTCACTATGCCGTTCTCAATCTCCGGCACATTGAGCGGGTGCATAGCGGCAGAGACCATTTCCGCCGCAGAATCCATCAAAAGCTCAGTATCCTCGTCAAGCGTAATGATATACCTTGTTTTTTTAAGTTCCTCTAAGTCCCCCTCGAAAATCATAATCGAGGTTTCCCGCCCTTTTATCATGCGTATAAGCTCAGTTATGGCGCCGCGCTTTCTCTCCCAGCCGGAAAATCCCCCTTGGGTTTCATTGAACCGGCGGCCGCGGATAAAAATACAAAAGCGGTTCCCGTATTTGCGGTTTAAAGCGCGGACCTGTTTTACAGCCGCCTCGCAGATAGCCTTGTCCTCTGGCTTCTCAGGCAGGTTTGACTCTTTAAGGTCAGCGAGTATGCCGAACATGATACGGCCGCACCCGTTTGAATAATAAAACTGTTCGAGCTTCTTTGAAAACTCCTCGGCTTTCTGCGGTGAGGTAAGCAGTAACGATACGATAACGAGCGTCGGCGCTTCTTCAGGTATCTTGCCGCGCAGATCCATTCGCGGCAGGAATGTCGCTGGCACGCCTTTTAATATAAAGTAATCGAGGATGGGACGAAGCATTTCCCACAGCGGCAGGTATAAGAGCAAGGGCAGCCACCACAGCCTGAACAGAATCCCGAGCAGGATGGCGAAAACAGCAGGCAGTACCGCAAGGAGCGTCAAATAGAGCTTGCCTCTGATGTTTTTTCGCGGCCTGTCGAGTTCCATGTTGAGAATATAATAGCCGACGTGGCGTTCACGCTCGGTTTTTCCGTTCTGCGCTAGTTTCAACACCAGCTCGGCGGCCTCGTTTTCGGCAATACCCCGTTTCAGCGCCAGTTTTGCAATGCGGGAGCGGTAAAGCGCCCTTGTGCGCTCGTCCATTTTGCTGTAAACGCCGGCAGGGTCGCGGGAAAGAATCTTTTCAAGGCTGCTCTGGCGCTCAACAATCTGCGAAAAGTCGAATGTATTGAGAAAATTGAGTGTTTTTACGGCGTCTGACAGCAGCCGCATCCGTTCTTCCTCAGTAACGTCTTCGGAACATGCCTGCGCGGCGCCCGAGATAAGGGCCGCCCTCAGCATAAGCGCCATGGCGGAAAGCTCGCTGCTTTCAAAGCTGCGGATCTTCTGCGCCGATTCGATGTAGTATTCTATGATTTCGACGTCAATTGCTCCGGCCGCTGCTTCGCACAGTGCTTCCGCGTGAAGGCGCACCAAAATCTCTCCGCCTGCTGCCGGCAGGGGGGTGCATTTCCAAAGCTCTTTTATAACTTGGCGCCCTTCCCGTTCCAGAATGTAATAGTTGTCGTAAAGCCATTCGAATGCGTGGGTCACCTGCTTGTGGCCATATATCAGCTTTTTGTATGTTTCACGCACTTTATTCAGTTGACGGTGAAGCCTTTTTATTTCTCTGTAGGGACGTGCTCGCCCTGTAATCTGCAACTCTGATGTCTTTCTTGCAGCTTCTTCTACTTTATTTAAACGGTCTTTATGTTCACTATTGATATGCATAAAAAGACCTGCCTTTTTATTATTGAACAATGTAAAATCAGACTTAGTTTTTCCCAATAAAAGCTCAATAATGCGCCTAAAGGCGGCAAAAGCAGGTCTAAAAGCCATAACTAATAAACTTTTTCTTTAATTTCTAATGGTTTGCAACATAATAGATTGCAGTAGTATAATAAATATAATATCGGCAAATTCTCATCCAATAATTGACGGGAGTGCTTTTATGAAAAAACGGCTCGGAATCCTTGATCGTGATATGAATGCTGTCGGGCTTGCCCTTATTTTGCTTCTGCTGCTTCAATATATTGTAATTTTAACTACTTATTATATAATAGCGCGCTGCAGCGGATATAATATCACATTAACCGGTTTGTCCCTGAAAGATATCACAACAGCAATAACTCAGCTTCGGAATGCTGTATCGAACCAGCCGGCAGCCTATCCGGCGGCTTTGCTTTTATACGTATTGATAGGCAATATTGTGCCGGCAATATTGTGTGCGAAGCTTACCGGAATCAAGGTATCGGGGCTTATTACACATTCACAGATAAAGCCGTTAGAAATTACGATATACGGTATCATCGCCATCGGTGCAAGTATTCTGGCCTCGTTGGTAGTCAAAATAATATCCCTTATTCTGAATTTTTTTAATCTGCAAAATATGCCTGTTTCACTGAAGATACCCTATAATTCCGTCCCGGGAATCATTATGATTACACTGGCCGTCGTGGTTGCGGCGCCGATAACCGAAGAATTAATATGCCGCGGTGTGATTTTGAGAATATTCCGCCGCTATGGGGACGTATTTGCGATAGTAGGCTCAGCGCTTATCTGGGCTCTTCTGCATGGGAATCTGACACAGGGGCTGCCGGTATTTGTAATGGGGCTGATTTTTGGGATTATTGCGATAAAAGCCGGTTCGATTGCCCCAACCATTATCATACATTCTATCAACAATGCAATCGCGCTTATCCAAATGATTGCTGTGCAGACTAAAAACTTAATGTTGATGGCGTTTTCCGGCTTCTTTAATATTGCCATTTTTGCGGCCGCTGTTGTACTCGCTGCAATTTACATGCAGAGGTTGCTTCAAATCAATGGCAAACGATCTGGGAGCGGCCGCGGTTTTGCAATGTTTTTCACTTGTATTCCAATACTCATCGCAATAGGTATTTATATTGCCTTTACTGCCCTGACGATACGCCCTTTGTAATTCTCGGAGGAATTTATGAAAAGAGAAAAGTTGAACTTATTTAGAACAACAGCCTATATCGTCTCATTTGTTGTATTGCTCAGCTCGAGCTTTAATTATTTAATCTATGTTTCGCAGTTATTGAATTTTAGTCACGCTGTTCTGTTCATTTTTTTACATCTGTTATTCTTGGTATCGCTGTGTGCAGCATTAGAAAATATTATCATTGAATCTGCATTGTCGCTTTTTAATGATACTGAAAAATCAGAGGTTGAGGCACGCCTTTACGGCGGAAAGAGATTTATGCCGCTGCGGCCGATTATTTTTATTGTCATATTTATAGCATGCTATATCATTTTTGCGAGCCCGGAGGACTATAGCAGTGATTTCAGAGAACTGATATTGCTCATCCCATCTAGTGCAATTGTCATCAACGCGCGGATGCTCATCTCCGGCCGCATAAGGTATATTAACGGGCATTACATGTATTACAACGGTAAGTTCAACTTTATAATGTCATATAATACAGATGAGCAAGGAAACCTTGTTTTCATAACGGAGGACGGCACCCTTAAAGAAACCGGAGTGTCGCGGGAAAGCAGCGATTTCAAAGCGCTCACCGAAGAGTTTAAAAGGAACGGCTTAAAGAGCGGGACAAAAGTGTAAATACATGCCCAAACTGCATTGAAATACGCAAAACAATAAACAAAAATCTGGGCCCGGAATCCCGGACCCAGATTTTTTATAAACAATGCAGCAACGTATGGATTTAATTTAAACAAAACGGCGGCTGTTTTGGACAGCCGCCGTTATATTATGCGCTTTTCTATTAAAATGGACTTCAAACAAAACGCTCCCCGCATTGCGAGAAGCGTTTTACATGAGCAAGTTTAACACTCTGGAGCGGATGACGAGGTTCGAACTCGCTACCTCCACCTTGGCAAGGTGGCGCTCTGCCAAATGAGCTACATCCGCACATTTCTGAAGACGTGTTATATTATACATAAAAGAATGTTGCCTGTCAAGTGCGGATGCGCATATTTTTTGCCGGTTTTGTATTGCCTTTCATTTAAATTAATAATGCTTATTTTTCTTTTCGCGGAACACAACGGCGGAGATTAACGGGCCGAGGATTGAGTACATAAAAATCCAGAAGTATTCGCGGGGCCCGATAACACAGGTGCCGAAGATTGGGCGCAGGTACGGAATATAAATCACGACCAGCATTAGCAGAGCAGAGATAAGCACAGAAAAGATAAGAAACGGGTTATTGGAAAACTTGATATGGAAGATGTTTTTGGTTTCAGATTTACATTCAAAGACATGGATAAGCTGGACTGTAACCAGTGTTACGAAGGCGCAGGTCCTTGCCATTATAAGGCCACCGTATTTAAATACGGTGATGAAAGCCCCCAGCGTGCTAAGCCCTATTATACAGCCGCGGAATATCATCATCGAGGCCAGCCCGTTTGAAAATACGCTTTCGTTTGTGCCCCGGGGCTTTTTGGTCATCACGTCGTCATCGGGCGGGTCGAGGCCGAGGGCGATAGCCGGAAGCCCGTCGGTCACAAGATTGACCCAGAGAATCTGGATAGGTGTGAGCACTACAGGCAGCCCCATCAGCATGCCGACAAACATAGTAAGGACTTCACCTATGTTGCAAGAGAGCAGGTAACGGATAAATTTGCGTATATTGCCGTAGATTACGCGGCCCTCCTCGACCGCCGCAACCATAGAAGCAAAGTTGTCGTCCAGCAGGATCACCGCAGACGCCTCTTTTGTCACGTCCGTTCCGGTAATCCCCATGCTGACCCCTATGTCCGCTTCTTTGACAGCCGGGGCGTCGTTGACCCCGTCGCCGGTCATTGCCACTACATTGCCGTTTGCCTTATAGGCCTTGACAATGCGGAGCTTGTGGGCTGGGGATACCCTTGCAAAGACAGCGGCCCGCGGGGCGATGTGCCTAAGCTGTTCGTCACTCATCTTATCAAGTTCGGCGCCGGTCACGACGAGGGATGACTGCCACCGCAGGATACCGAGTTCTTTGGCGACGGCGGCCGCTGTCTTTTTGTGGTCGCCCGTTATCATAACGGTCTTGATCCCGGCGCGGATACATTTGCGGACGGCTGAGTAAACTTCCCTGCGCGGCGGGTCCATCATGCCCTCAAGGCCCAGAAAAACAAGGTTGTTTTCCATTGATACAGTAGCCTTTTCAGTTTCTGGCGGCAGGTCCTTGTAAGCCATCGCCAAAACCCTGAGTGCGGCGTCGGCCATCTCGTCGTTTTTCTTTATTATTTCCTTTTTCATCTTTGAAGTGAAGAGCATTTCCTTGCCGCTGTAAACCTGCGTGCATTTGTCCAATATGACGTCAGGCGCGCCTTTGACATAAAGCCTGCGCCTGCCGTTTTCTTCTACTATTACGGACATGCACTTGCGGTTGCTGTCAAAGGGCAGCTCGGATATTCTTTTGGCTTTTTTGTTTAGCGAATCCGGGTTTATCCCTGCATTGTACGCGGCGACAAGCAGTGCGCCCTCGGTCGGGTCGCCGCTGATTTTAGGCTCTTTCCCCCGCAAAAGCTGGGCGTTGTTGCAGATAACCCCGGCTTCCAGTGTCATCCGCACGTCGTCCTGCTTTAGCGGCTTAATCTTTTCGTCGCCGCAGAAAAACGAAGCCCCGTCTTTTTCAGCGTGAACGTCAACTGAATGTGTGAGCGTCACAATCTTTCTGACCGTCATGCGGTTTTCCGTCAACGTCCCGGTTTTGTCGGAACAGATGACGGTGGCGCAGCCGAGGGTTTCGACGGCTGGCAGGCGGCGGATAAGCGCGTTGCGTTTGAGCATCCTGCTGACCCCGAGCGCCAGTGAGATTGTGACGATGGCGGGCAGCCCCTCAGGGACGGCGGCGACAGCGAGCGAGATACCGGTGATTATCATATCCATTACGTTTTCGCCGCGCAGGATACCCGTTATGGTGACGACCGCGCAGATTAAAAGGCAGCCGATAGCTATGTATTTTCCAAGTTCCGAGAGGCGCTTTTGGAGCGGGGTTTCGCTGCTTTCGATCTCGGTAAGGATACCGGCGATCTTGCCCATCTCGGTATTCATGCCGGTATGTATAGTTTTGGCCTTGCCCCGCCCGTTTGTAATCATGGTGCCCATAAATACGCGGCCGGCGTCGCCTTCTGCATTTGCTCTTTTTTCAACAGGCAGCGACTCGCCTGTTAATAACGACTCGTCCGCCTGCAAATCATTCGCTTCAAAGAGCACAGCGTCAGATGGCACTCGGTCGCCGGCTTCCAGCAATATTATGTCACCGGGGACAACCTGGGCCGCCGGTATCTCTTTAGGTATGCCGTCGCGCAGCACATGGGCCGTCGGTGCGGCCATATCCTTTAGCGCGTCCAGTGTTTTCTCAGTTTTATATTCCTGCGCAAATCCCATAATGGAATTGAGAAGGATAATCAATATAATTGCTATTGCCTCCGTCACATCGCCCATTAAAAATGAAAGAATTGTCGAGGCGATGAGGATGATAATGAGTATGTCCTTAAATTGGGAGACAAAGATATTAAGGGCGCTTACCTTTTTGCCCTTGGCAAAGACATTTTCACCGTATTTTTTAAGGAGCCTTGAGGCTTCTTTTTCGCTAAGTCCCCTCGGTTTAGCTGAAACGGTCCTTCTATCGGTCAACGTCATTACTATAGTCATCCTTTCGATTGGGGATATTTTCTCTTTGGGCGGAAAACGGCGTAAGAATCAGTATATATCTATTCGCGAACAGGCTCTAATATCACAGCGCTGAACATTGCATGTTTAATTTTCATATACTGTACGGCGGAGCAATAAGGGATATGTCAACGGAGCTGGTTTAATGCTTTTTGGAATAATAATGCTTTCGGTGACGCTGAGTATAGACGCTTTGTTCGCCGGATTTTCGTATGGATTAAACGGGACGCGAATACCGCTTATGTCAAAACTCATTATATGTGCGTTTTCAGTTGTCTATTGCGCCGTGGCGTTGCTTCTCGGCAGCACCCTCGCCGGCGTTTTGCCCCCAATGGCGGCTAAAATTATCGGAGCAGCTATTCTTGCGGCGCTTGGCGTGTTTATGATTATCAAAACGCATATAAAGCGCAGTAAGAAATCAAAGGGCGATATAGCCGAAGAGAGCCCCAAAACGCTTTGCAGGATAATAATAAAATCGCTGGGGATAACTATTGAGATACTAAAAAACAACCCTGAGGCAGGCGATATTGACGCGTCAGGCGATATCGATAAAAAGGAGGCAATTCTGCTCGGTTTTGCCCTATCCGTCGATTCATTGGCCGCAGGTTTTGGCAGCGCCCTATCGGGGCTCTGTTCTTGGTACATACCATTTGCGGTAGGGTTGTGTCAGCTGGCGTTTTTAAGCACCGGGCTCGGCGCTGGCAAATACTTATCCGAAAAGCGCAGGAAGCTGCCGGATAAATATGACTCAATTACCTCTGCAGTTCCCGGTGTTTTGCTTATTATTTTGTCAATTTTCAGGTTTTTGTAATGAATAAAACCACCAAAATTATTTGATTTTAATATATTATTGAAATAGTTGTTGACACTGTGAATTTAATAAACTATGATAGTTATGGTTAAAGTGAATATTTCCCGTTTTGAGCGGGCTTTAAATCTCTCGGTAGGTGAGGTTACTTAAAGGATATGGATTGATGCCGTGAAGAGCTGGAGACAGTTCCAACTGGTTAACAGGTTTCGCCGTATTAAGGCGTAACCCATTTCAATTTCACCGCCTTTAAGTGCTAAAACTCGTACGAGCAGTATCAGTCCTCACCGTCTTGGTGCGGACTGTTTTTTTGTATACAACAAATGCGTTATCGATAATTAATTGGTTTTATTGGCACACTAATATCAAGAATGGGGGGTTAAAAATGTATCTTGTCTCAACTTTTTACCTGAGCCGTATTATCGGCAGCAGTATTTTCAGCAACAGTGAGACAGCCATCGGGAAGATTGCCGACCTTGCGGTTGAAATCGGTTCTCAACACCCGAAGGTTATCGGTGTCGCTTTGCGCGACGGCAGGATTCTTGACTCCTCAACTATTGATATAATTAAAGATAACGGCCAATATGTCTTTTTCTGCAAAGAAATCAAACTGACGGAGCTTTCCGGCGATAATGTGATATTTTTGGATCGTGATATTCAGGATAGGCAGATTGTTGATACCGACGGGCATAAGGTTGTTAGGGTCAACGATTTAAGGCTCGCCATAACCTCCGCTGGCATCTGCCTTGTAGCCGTTGACGTCGGCCTTGAGGGGCTTTTGCGCCGCCTTGGCATAGCAAAGCCGCTTAAATCCATACTAAAAAGGTTCGGCGCCTCTATTCCCAGCAAGCTGATTTTGTGGGACGATGTTGAGACGATTGATACTGACCGCCCGGGCATAAAGCTTTCAAAGCAATCGTCAAAGCTTTCAACCCTCCACCCGTCAGATTTAGCGGATATAATAGAAGAGCTTGACCGCAAGTCGCAGAACTCTGTTTTTGCGTCGTTTGATGAAGAAAAGGCGGCCGATATACTCGAAGAGATGGAACCCGAGGCGAGAGCCAATATTATCGAAAGCTTGACAGACACGAAAGCCGCCGAACTGCTTGAAAAAATGCCGTCGGATGAGGTGGCGGATATCCTTGACGCTATTCATCCAGATAAGGCCGAGCGCATACTGCGCGAGATGAACCGCGAGACCTCCGATGAGGTCAGGGAACTTATGGAATACCCCGAAGGTACAGTCGGCAGCGTCATGTCGACGGATTATCTCGCATTCAGCAGCGACTATACTGTCGGCGACGTATTTTTGCAGCTGCGGCGTTTAAAGCCGGAGGCCGATACGATAAACTATATTTATGTGGTTGACGAGAATGAACGGCTGCTGGCGACTGTATCGCTGCGTGACCTTGTCATATCGGAGCCAAACGTCAAACTGTCTCAGATAATGGATAAAGAATTTATATCTGTCTATGATGACGATGACATAGAAACGCTGAATGAGATTGTTTATAAGTATAACCTGCTTGCCGTGCCGGTTATCAATAGGGATGAATTTTTACTCGGCATTGTAGTAGTCGGCGATGTCGTCGATAATCTGCTGCACGAAAAATATAAATAACGGGAGGGCAATGCGATATGAAAGAAAAAACAAGAAGAAAGCTTCGCAGTGTTCTCTCGGTTTTAGCGATACTGGGCCCTGGCATAATTACAGTCAATGCGGGAAACGATGCGGGCGGCATTGCGACTTACTCGTCAGTGGGTGCTAATTACGGCTATAAAATGCTGTGGGGGCTGCTCATCATAACCCTTGGCCTTTCGGTAGTTCAGGAAATGAATGCGAGGATGGCTGTTGTTACGGGCAAGGGGCTTTCTGACCTTATCAGGGAAAAATTCGGCGTAAAATGGGCGTTTTTCGCTATGACAGTTCTTCTGATTGCGAATTTCGGGCTTGTAATGGGCGACTTTGCCGGCGTCGCCATGAGCCTCGGGCTGTTCCATGTCAGCAAATTCATATCCGTACCGATTGCCGCTGTGCTTATCTGGGCGCTTGTCACCAAAGGCTCTTACAGCAAGGTTGAAAAGGTTTTTCTCGCATTTACCTTTGTCTTTTTCGGTTATATCATATCAGCGTTTCAGGCAAAACCCGACTGGTCAAATGTTTTCAGAAGTATGGTCCACCCCACCTTTGAATTGAACAAGGGGTATATCTTGACGCTGATAGGCCTTATCGGAACGACAATCACGCCGTATATGCAGTTTTATTTGCAGTCAACCGTCGTCGACAAACACCTGTCGCTCAGGGATTATAAATACGAAAAGCTGGACGTCTATTTTGGCGCCATATGGGGCAACGCCATAGCATTTTTCATTATCGTCTGCACTGCGGCGACGCTTTATAAATCACATATCACCTTTACTACAGCGGACCAGGCTGCAAAAGCGCTCGCCCCCATCGCCGGGGAGTACGCCTCCGCCCTGTTCGGTATAGGGCTGCTCGGCGCGGCGCTGCTTGCCTGTGCAATTATACCGCTGTCCACCGCCTATGCCATATGTGAGGCTTTCGGATTTGAGAGCGGTGTTGACAATGATTTCAGAGAGGCACCGTTTTTCTTCGGCATTTACACCTTTATGATAGCAGCGAGCGCGGCGCTGGTACTTATTCCGGGCATTCCGCTTATAAAGCTCGCAGTTGTTACACAGCAGATTGCGGGTATACTGTCTCCTGTCATACTTATATTTATGATTATCCTCGTCAACGACAAGCGCATCATGGGCAAGTATGTAAATACTAAGGCTCAGAATATCGTTTCAATAGCAACCGTTGCGTTTATTGTTGTGCTTTCTGCTGTCCTGGTAGTTAGCCCGTTCTTTGAATGATTAAAATAAATAGGCTTAATTGATATGAAAGGGGAATAAAAAATGACTAAGATTACCTCAAAACCCTTTGGAAAGACCAAAGACGGAACACCTGTGACGTTATATACATTCAGAAACAAGTCTGGGTGCGAAGTTTCTGTTTGCAGCTACGGCGGGACAATAGTATCAATTAAAGTTCCAGACCGGGACGGAAAGATTGACGATATTGTGCTCGGCTATGACAATATTGAGAGTTATGAGTCCCGCAGCTATTTTTACGGGGCGGCAATAGGCCGCTGCGGCAACCGCATAGGGCTCGGGAAATTCACATTAAACGGCCGCGAATATCAGCTCAACTGCAATGACGGTCGGAACCACCTGCACGGCGGCATATTTGGCTTTGATTCCAAGGTTTGGGACTGCGAAGTAAAATCAAACGGGACGGACGATGTCCTTGAGCTGCGATACACAAGCCCTGACGGCGAAGAAAATTACCCCGGAACGCTGAAGGTTAAGATGACATATTCGTGGAGCGATGATAACGAGCTTACACTTCACTATGAAGCTGAAAGCGACAAAGACACCATCTGCAACCTTACAAACCATTCATATTTCAACCTTGCCGGACATAAGTCGGGAAACATTCATCCGATACTGGTAAAAATCTATGCGGCGCGCTTTACAGAGGCCGATAATGAAAGCATCCCGACGGGGAAAATACTCGATGTCGCAGGCACTCCAATGGATTTCCGTGATTTCCACGCCATCGGCGAGCGCATTGACGACGACTATTATCAGCTCAATTATGCGGGCGGATATGACCACAACTGGGTGCTGGACAAAGGCCATAAGATGGGCATAGCTGCTGAGGCATGGGACAAGAACAGCGGCCGCCATATGACATGCTCAACAACATTGCCGGACATGCAATTTTACTGCGGCAACTTCATTAAAGGCGACCAAAAAGGCAAAGACGGTTTTGTCTATGAAAAGAGGGCAGGATTCTGCTTTGAAACACAGTTTGCCCCAGACGCTATAAATAAGCCGCAGTTTGAAAGCCCTGTTCTAAAGGCAGGAGAAAAGTACGACGAAACAACGGTTTATAAATTTGATATAAAGTAAAAGTATACAGCAACAGCCCGTCTAAGTTTTAGACGGGCTGTTTTTAATACTGCAAACAAACTACAAGGCCGCCGGTGTATACCACCGGCGGCCTTGTATAAAAGGGGGTAAACGGTTAGTCAAACTCAATAACGCCTTTGACCATATCTCGTGCGTTTTCGATGGAATATTTCATTGCATACTGGGTGTCCTCAAACTTAAAGAAGTTTGTGACAATCTTGCGGATAGGAATAAGTCCAGACGAAACAGCTTTTATCCCTGTCGGATAAAGATTGCGGTAACGGAAGACGGTTGAAATAGAAGCCTCTTTTGAAATCAAAGAGATGAAATCATAGTCGATCGTTGCGTCCGGAGCCATGCCGACAAGAACGATCTTCCCGCCGCGTTTTACCAAATTTACTGTTTGCTTGGTGGTAATCTTATTGCCGGCGGTTTCAAAGACCAGATCCGCTCCCTGCCCGTTCGTCAGTTTGTTTATTGCCTCTACGGTATCTTCTTTATCCGCGCGGATAACCCCTGACGCGCCGCACTCCAGCGCTTTGTCAAGCCGCTTCTCGATGACATCAGAGACGTAAACCTCTGACACGCCCATGGCTTTAAGGGACATCAGTGTAACAAGTCCGATGCAGCCAGCTCCGAGAACTACAGCCGTTTGGCCGATATGAGCGTCTGCTGTGCGGGCAGCGTGCAGGCCGACTGCGAGAGGCTCGATAAGAGCGCCTTCAACCGTATCCATGTTTTCCGGCAGTTTGAACGCCATATCAGCAGGATAAGCTACATATTCCACAAAAGCTCCGTTGTAAGGTGGGGTCGCCATGAAAACGACATCTGGGCAAAGGTTGTATCTGCCGGTTTTGCAGTACTCGCATTTGCCGCAGGTATAACCCGGTTCAAGGGTTACCTTGTCACCAACTTTGAGATGTTTTACATTTCGACCCACTTCAACGACTTCGCCGGCACTTTCATGTCCGAGTATTATCGGATCCCGGACAACAAAATCTCCGATTCGCCCGTGCTCAAAATAATGTACGTCCGAACCACATATGCCGACATGCTTGATTTTGACAAGTACCTGGTCGTCTTTCGGTGTTGGGATATCAAGCGTTTCGAACTTGATTTCGCCAACTTTGTTCATTACAGCGGCTTTCATTGTTCCGTTCATTGTGGAACCTCCTAATTTTGTATTGTGTCGGTATTATTAGTAGCCAGGTCCTGGAATTACAAATGAGATTTTGCATTGTCGGTGTACTAAGGCGTCTTAGATAAATGCTGTTATAAGATTGCCGAGGTGCTAAGATGTCAGGATAAATGCTGTTATTAAATTGTCGAGGTGCTAAGATGTCTTAGTTAAATGCGGTTGTTGTCATTATTATTGGGTGTACTAAGCCGTCTGTAAACTGCTGTTGTCAAAATCAATATTCCATCTCTAATTTTTGACCTTGAACCTCGAATTCCGCGCTGAGCGGCTCCTGGCCGGTAAGCTCTACGCTTCTCTTATCCGGCTGGCACGGGCCGACATAAACTCTGAAATAGCCCGGTTCAAGGACACGGTTTCCGTCATTGTCGATAAGCGACATCTGGCGTGGGGTCAGCTCAAATGTGACCTTTGTTTTCTCGTTGGGCTTTAGGTGTATAGGTTTGATTCCTTCAAGCTGCCAAATCGGAACCCTGACGCTTGCCTCTAAATCCTGAAGGTAGAGTTCTACGATTTCATCGCTTTCCATATTGCCGACATTTTCAACGGTTACGGTGACAGACAGATTTTCGCCTGCAGCTATGACCTTGCTTGAAAGCGACAGGTCTGAATACTTAAATTTCGTATAGCTCAGCCCGTAGCCGAAGGGATAAAGCGGTGTGCCTTTAAAGTAACGATAGGTGCGGTTTTCCATTGAATAGTCACGGAAATCCGGCAGATCATCAGTTGACTTATAGAAAGTTACAGGAAGCCGTCCTGAGGGGCTGAATTCGCCGAAGAGCAGCGAAGCGATAGCTTTTCCGCCCTCAGCTCCCGGATACCACGCCTGAATAATGGCGGGAACATGCTCCTGAGCCCAGGTTACTGCGAGCGCACTGCCTGCGAGCAGAACGAGTATAACGGGCTTTCCGGTTGCGACAACCTTTTCCATAAGTTTTTGCTGCAGACCGGGGAGCTCAAGCCCTATCTTGTCTCCGCTGTTGAAGGCGTTGGACTCGTCACCCTCTTCACCCTCAAGGGACTCATCGAGGCCGAGGCAGAGAACAACGACGTCGGAACGCTCTGCGGCGGAAACAGCTTCGGCAAGCCTGTCACCTTCAAGAGCGAGCTCTTCCGTTTTGTTTTTCCACAAATGGCATACTTCTGCGTAATATACGCGGACATCCTCACCAAGGGCGTCTTGTATGCCGTCGAGTACGGTATAATAGCGGGAAGCAGTGCCATGGTAGTTGCCTATAAGTGCGCTGCGGCTGTTGGCATTTGGCCCTATTACCGCTATAGATTTTATCTTTTTCTTATCGAGCGGAAGGATATTGTTCTCGTTTTTCAAGAGTACAAGTGTTTTCTTTGATGTTTCAAGGTTGAACTTCTTGTGTTCGGGGCAATCATTTAACTCATATGGGATATTAGCATACGGGTCTTCTCCCGGTTTTGCGAACAAACCGAGTTTCATACGGGTAACCATTAAGCGCTCAACTGCCCTGTCGATTGCATCCTCGGTTACCAGCCCTTCCTGATACGCGATGAGCAGGTTCGCGAACATGCTGCCGCAGTTGGTATCGCAGCCGTTGTTGAGAGCCATTGCTACCGATTCAATTGCGTTTTTAGTAACATGGTGGTTGACGTGAAAATCCTTAATTGCCCAGCAGTCAGAGGTCACATAACCTTTAAAGCCCCACTCTTTGCGGAGTATGTCTTTAAGCAGGGTTTTGCTTCCGCAGCAAGGTTCGCCGTTTGTACGGTTGTAGGCACCCATGACACCCTCAACCTTGGCTTCCTTCACAAGCTCGCGGAAAGCGTAAAGGTATGTTTCACGCAGGTCCTTTTTGGAGACTACGGCGTTGAATGAATGGCGTTCAGCTTCTGGGCCGCTGTGTACTGCAAAGTGCTTTGCGCAGGCGGCGGTCTTTAAGAACTTTTTATCCTTGCCCTGAAGACCTCTTACAAAAGCTTTGCCGATCTCACCAGTCAGATATGGGTCTTCTCCGTAGGTTTCATGGCCGCGGCCCCAGCGGGGATCCCTGAAAATATTTACGTTCGGTGACCAAATGGTCAAACCTTTGTAAATATCGTGATCGCCTTTGCGCTGAAATTCGTGGTATTTTGCGCGCCCTTCAGTGGAGATGACATCAGCGACCTTTTCTACAAGTTCAGGGTTGAAAGTTGCGGCAAGGCCGATCGCCTGAGGAAAGACTGTAGCGACACCGGCACGCGCTATGCCGTGAAGGCCTTCATTCCACCAGTTATAAGACGGAATACCTAACCGCTCGATTGCAGGCGAAGTATAAAGCATCTGCGAAACCTTTTCTTCGAGCGTCATGCGAGAAACAAGGTCTTTCGCCCGTTCTTCGAAGCTCAAGCTGCTGTCAAGATAAGGAAGATTGTTATCCATGCGACTACCTCCCAGGATTAGTTTGGCTAATATAAGCATTTTTATTTGAATATTGAAGAAGCCTGCCGTCCGAAGACTAAGCGGGCTTAAATCAACCAAAAACAAAATTGAGGCTTTCCTCCGCAAAATTGCGCAGGAAGAGCCTTGCTTTATAATATGGCAAATTCGCGGTCTGCCATCCGCAGACCGCGAAGGCCAAAGTGGGTAAATTGAAAAAGGGAATCCAGGTCGTATTTTCACATAAAACTTATTATCCTTTAACAGCACCGACAATAAGGGATTTTTGAACCTGTTCGCTTAAGAACGCGTAGATGATAAGGGTAGGTATTGTCGCAATCATAAGACCTGCGCCAATTGGACCCCAGTCGGTTTGATACTGTCCTGAAAGTGACATAATACCAACAGTCAGCGTTTTTATTTTTTCATCGCTGATAAATGTGTTAGCAAACATAAGTTCATTCCAAGTTGAGAGATAAGTGAAGATAGCGACTGTTGCGAGGCCTGGGCGTATCAACGGCAAAATAATACGCACAAAAATCTGATAAATGTTGCAGCCGTCTATACAAGCGGCCTCTTCAAGCTCTCGTGGAATGCTGTAAAGAAATCCTGTCATGATGAAAATGCCCATAGGAAGCGCAAATGCTACATAAGGAACAATAAGCGCAAGATGGGTATTAAGAAGTCCAAGGTTTTTAAGTATGACGAACAGCGGAAGCAATGCCGCATGGAGCGGTATCATCAGTCCCATCGTAAAGACTGTGAGCGTCACTTTGCTCAGCTTCCATTTCATGCGCACAATCGCATATGAAGTTGTCGCAATGAGTATACTTGAAACAATGATTGTCACAACTGTTATGATAAGGCTGTTCAAAAAATAGATCCCGACGTTGCCGCTGGTCATAGCAGTTGAGTAGTTAGAGAATTGCCATACCTTAGGAAATCCCAGCACATTTCCGCCGAAGATTTCAGTATTGTTTTTAAAGGAAAAAAGAAACAGCCAAAATATCGGGTATACCTGTATTATACCCCAAATTACCAGCAAAGTGAAGACTATAATTCTACCTATATGAATTTTATGAGCAGGTTTTTTAATTGCAGCTACATCTGTATTTTGCATGATAAGCTCCTATCCGCCGAGTTGAACCGGCATGTTTGAATAAGATAGTCAGATAATCAATATGTTTCATCTTTGCCAAAGAGTTTATTTATCAAAATTGTGCATACGAGGCATTCAACGATGATGAATATAGCCATTGCACTGCCGTAACCGTACTGGTATTTCGCAAATATTGTTGTGTACATAAGTGTTGTCGGCACTTCGCTTGCGTGGAGTGGCCCGCCGTTTGTAAGAACATAGATAAGGTCGAATGCTTTAAAAGAACCAATAACGGCGAAAACAACACAAACCTTTATAATCGGTTTCATCAATGGGATAGTAATTTTAAAGGCAGTGGTTGCCTCGTTTGCACCGTCTATTTTTGCTGCCTCATATATATCTGTAGAAATTGATTTTGCCGAGGCATACATAAGAAGCATATGATAACCGATGTACTGCCACAGAATGGGGACAAAAACTGCTCCGAGTGCCGTTTTTGGATTGCCAAGCCATGCATTTTGCAAAGATGCAAGGCCAATGTTCTTAAGTATTATGTTGAGAAGGCCATAGTTTGGATTATATATTTTCATCCAAAGCTGGCCGATAACAACAGTTGAAAGAATGACGGGAATAAAGAATACGGTTCTGAATGTCTTTTCTCCTTTGATGCCCCGTGCGAGAACCAAAGCGAGCAGGAGTGAGATAGGAAGCTGGATAAACACCGACAAAATTGCCAGTATACATGAGTTCCAAACTGACTTTAAGAAATCGTCGGCGTTATTTACAAATAATTTCTTGTAGTTGTCGAATCCGATAAAAATACCCTTACTTATTCCGTTCCAGTTTTGAAGGCTGTAAATAAATGAAAATAATATTGGAAGCAATACTATAACAGCGAATATCAAAAAGGCCGGAAATACGAAAAGGAAGATTGCTTTTTTATCTTTGAGCAATTTTTCCATAAACAACCTTCTAACTATTCAATAATTTATCGGCAGGCTTAATAAGAAGCCTGCTATTATAAAACTGCGGTTTTGCCCGCCGTATTATTTTCGAAAGCCTGTGTAAAATAGGGAGGATACCCCGCCGGGGTTAACCGGCGGGGATTACCCGGTTAAAAATTAACCATTAACCTGTGCTTGCATCTGTTTTGCGAATTCTTCGCCTGTAATTGTTTTGCCGAATATTCTAGCAACCAAGTCCTTATGTACCTGAGCTTTGTCACCAGTGAGGAAGATATCCCACGCCGGAACACATCCAGTCGAACCATTTACGATATTTTTCATAATCTGCTGGGTAAGCGGATCAATCTTTGATTCGTCAATGTCATCATATTTCCACATCGGGAGTCCTGCGCCAATAAGATAGCCCTGTGAAGAGAGGTTCTGTGCAAGATATTTAGCAGCTTTTACAGCCTCGTCTTTGTGCTTTGTATTAGCTGCAATGAGCAGGCAGTCACTGCCGCCTCCGATATATTCCTTAGGATCGCCTTTTCCGCCTGAAACAACCGGGAACGGAACAGCTTCAATCTTTCCTTTTACAGCAGAGTTATCAGCGTCATACTGTGCGGCCTCAAAGTTTCCGCCGAAGTACATCGCGATGTTACCCTGTGTAAATTGGGCATTGGATTCATCTCTGGTAAGACCCATGACGCCCGGATCAAAAGCTCCAGCCTTTACAAGCTCAAGGAGCTTATCGGCTGCATCAGCAAATGCTTTGTCTTCAAATGAGGCTTGGCCTGTCAAAGCTTTTGTGCAAAGATCTGCACCTGCTGTGCGAAGGGCGATCATGTCATAATACCACATGCCCGGCCACTCGTCTTTTTCGCCAAGTGCCATCGGGGTGATATTCTTTGAACGGAATGTCTTAACTGCAGTTAAGAGTTCGTCAAATGTCGTAGGAATTTTGACATTGTATTTCTTAAAGAGTTCTGTGTTGACATAAAGGGCACCAGCCTGCTGCTGATAGGGGAGGCCATAAACCTTGCCGTTGAAAGTAACGGTATCAAGGGCGCCTGGCAGCATTTTGTCTTTAGTACCGTCGTTCAGATAATCGTCAAGGGCAAGAAGTTTATTTGCCTCAACGAAAGGCTGCATGAAACCCTGTGTCCATGAATAAATGATATCAGGTGCTTCATTGGCTGAGATTGCTGTCTTGATTTTAGTTTTATATGCGTCGTTTTCGGTTGAGGATGCTTGAATTTGGATATCTGGATTGTCATCGTTCCATTTTTTAATGATATTAGCGGCCATTGACTTCTGCGGTTCAGTTGTGAAGATATTCCAGTATGTCAATGTAACTTTGCCGCTTTGCGATGATTCTGCCTTCTTGTCAGAGCTTTTGCAGGCGGTTATACCGACTGCCATTGCAGCGACAAGGAGCAGAGCGCCGGCTTTTTTTACAAACCTTTTCATTATTCACCCTCCAATTGTAAATTTATTCGGATTATCGGATGGTTACATAGTAACCCATTAGGATAAAAAGCTGAACATAATATTTTTACTAAAATAAATGATATTTTTACTTGTATTCTGTTATATATACCAAAAAGATTAATTTGTAGTAAAATATTTATGTGTAAAAGCTATCGCTTTGGTATAAAATCCATAACAATTTTGTGATACTTGTATAAGAACTTTCTATATATTAAAATATTATTACTATGCAATTTTAAGTATCGGCGATTTTGATAAATTTTTTATTGGATCACTGTTTAAGTGAGGAGAAATCAATGAAAAAATTTTTAAGATGGATTTTGAACGCAAAATTGTCGGTTAAGGTCATTGTTTATTACTTGACAGTTTTTATCCTTTTTGCGTCTCTATGTTTCTTGACATTTGAGAGGCTGAATGCAAATATGACAGAGCAAAAAATAAAACAGCTATCTTCCGACAGCGTCAATACTATCAGTTCAAACCTTGATTTGATTATTGATACGGTTAATAATCAGTCCAAAATGCTGATATCCAGTTCTGCAATACAATCGGTTCTTCGTTCAAATGGGCTTAAAGATTATACGCAAAAGCAAATAGACAATTACCTTACTGAGTTTACTAATTTCTATGAGGCCATTTCATCAATATACATATTTGATAATAACGGGCATGAGTATTACGTTGAAAATGACGATATGAAAAACCTGAGCCTTAAAAAACTTAAATCGACAGATTGGTACAAGGAACTTGACGAAAAGTTCGGAGGCTATATTCTGAAGGTAAACGCCGGCGGCGCTTTTTACAACACGAGCCGAAACTATATTTCATTGATGAGAAGAATTAACGATATCAACACACAGAAGCCCATCGGCTATATGGTGGTGAATATTTCAACAGATTATATTTACTCATCTTTCGGCAAACAAGTGAATGACACGAAAATCATAGTTTGCGACGAAAACAGGAAACCGGTTATCAGTTCCGGTAACATTGATGGCAATGAGCTGAAGCTTATTACAGAGAGTATAAAAGATGGCAATGTATCACAATACAAAAAGATAAATGGGAAACAACACATTATTGCCAGCGTAAAAAACGACTATGGCTGGACGATAGCGACCATCACCCCGATTAACGAGCTGGCCGCACAGGAACAGACGTTCAAGATATTTGTAGCTGTCCTTATGCTTATAACCTTGGTCATGTTCGCTGTCTCCATAATGTTCATATCGCTTTCGATAACAAGGCCGATAAACCGCCTTGCCAAAGCGATGAGCAGCGTGAAAGACGGAAATTTCACAGAAGTACATATTCGAAAGACCTCAGACGAGATAGGCATGCTCCAGAATGTCTATAACATCATGGTCAGGGAGATTCAAACCCTCTTTAAGGACATGGTGAACGAGCAGAAAGCCAAGCGAAAAGCGGAGCTTGAAGCGCTTCAACTGCAGATAAAACCCCATTTTCTCTACAATTCCTTTGATGCGATAAGCTCCCTTGCCCTGTCCGGGCAGAATAAAGAGGTTTACAAAATTGTCGTGGCATTAGGCAAATTCTATAAGTCATTTTTGAACAGCGGCAGCGAGACAGTCACGATTAACGAAGAACTTGAAATGATAAAGCAGTATCTGACGATACAGCTTATCAGATTTAAGGATAAGTTTACTGTCGACTGGCAGATTGACGATAACGTCAGGCCGCTGATGATACCGCGGCTGACCCTGCAGCCCCTTGTGGAAAACGCAATCAAACACGGCATAAAAGATAATCCTCAGGCAGGAATTTTGTTAATAAGCGCGGCCCTGAAAGACGGTATGGTGGTGATAAAAATTAAAGACAACGGCCAGGGCATGGACGAAATAGAATTAGAAAAGCTTTTAAACGGCGAAAAAAGCGGTGCAGGGCTCAAGATAACGAGGGAACGCTTGAAGCTTTATTTTGATTCACCTGTCTTTGAAGTAAAAAGCGAAAAAGGAAAAGGCTGTGAGGCCACAATCATTTTCCCGGCAATAAAGGAGAAGGACAATAATGAATGAAAAAATAAAGTTGATTATAGTTGATGATGAATACCTTGAAAGAAATTTATTAAAAAACTGCATAGAATGGGATAAACTCGATATTGAAATCGTGGGAGAGGCTTCAAATGCCGATGAGGCGCTGAAGCTGATTGAACAAAACCGGCCGGATATCATATTCACTGATATAAACATGCCCGTTATGAACGGACTAAAGTTCAGCAAATTGGTTAAGGAAAAGTATCCGGAAATAAAAATAGTGGTTGTCACCGGGTTTGATGATTTCCAAAACGCCCAAAAGAGCATAAAAATGGGTATTTCAGATTTTATCGTCAAACCCATTTCCGATGATGAGGTTTATAAATCTGTCCTTAAGCTGAAAGAGCAAATTGAAAAGCGCCGCAGTGACAATGAGGAATACAGCGCGTTGCGGCGGCAGTTCTTAGAAAACTTGCCGTATATTCGTGAAAAATTCTACAATGAGTTAATTCTGGGCGAATTTGATGAGAAAAAAGAATACGAGCACATGATGTTTTTGGGGATTAACCTGAGGGGAAACTTTTATCAGGTTGCTGCTATCGAATGTATCCAAGAAACTGCTGAAAACGAGGAAACCAGATTCCTTAACACCATACAGCTTTTGAACAAGGCAAGGTCATTTTTTAGAGGCATGATAGTATTCCTTGACACCATGAGCAGGATAATAGTAATTAGCAACGATGAAAATACGGACCTTTATGAGAAATGCGAAGGGTTCATGGATAAGAATATGGATGCTGATATCTGTATTGGGGTCGGCACGATAAAGGACAAGTTAAATCAGATATCAATTTCTTACAAGGAAGCGCTTGAGGCTTTGAACTACAAAGTAGCGGTTGGGAGAAATTCGGTAATACTTCACAGCAATATTAGGGCCTCAGGCAAAAAAATTTATGAAGATACGGAGAGTCTTACCGAAGAGCTGACATTCAGCATAAAATCCCGGCTGACTGATAAAGCCATTGCTGCTGCGGACGCGATACTCGACAGCATTGATATAAAAAGCGAAGGCGCAGTAAAGGCAATCAGGATAGCAGTCGGAAATATTGCTGCCCTTTGCCTCAAGACCCTTTTGGAATCCGGCAAAGACATAGACTTTATCTATAAAGAGAATATACGTGTCAACAGCGAAGTGATGAAGATTAGCACAATGCCGGAAGCCAGAGAATATGTTAAAGCCTTGATAAAAGAAACCATAGATATCTCGAACAGTGTAAATCAGCATAAAATCAGCGATATGGTCCAAGAAGTCAAAAAGTATATCGACGAGCACTATAATGACCATAACCTGTCGCTGACGTCCGTCGCGGGTAAAATGTACCTTAACCCGAGCTATTTGAGCCGCACATTCAAGAAAGAAGCCGGCATGAGCTTTATAGAATACCTTACTTCTGTGAGAATGGAAAAGGCTATGGAGCTGCTGCGGAAAGATGAGTATAGGGCTTTTGAAGTTGCCGAATTGGTCGGCATCCCTGACGCCAACTATTTTTGCAGCTGCTTTAAAAAGTATTACGGCGTCAACGTGAGCGACTTTAAGAGAGCGGATAAAAAAGCCTGACCGGTTTTAGGTTTACATATAATAAATATTACTGTTATAATACTCTTAATCATTCACCACTGTCACTGTATTAAGCAAACAGCGGGTTCAGCATGGAGGTTTAAAATTTAATGCAGCGAGCGGTATTGGTCGGAGCAAATCTTGGAGATCCCGGTTTTGAAAAATCAATGGAGGAACTTGAGGGGCTTGCACAAGCCTGTGATATCGAACCTGTTGATACCGTTGTCCAGAATCTTGAAACATTAAATGCCGGCTATTATATAGGAATGGGCAAAGTAAAGGAGATAAAGATACTTGTTGATATGTATGGGGCGGATACAGTTATATTCAACGACGAGCTGTCCCCTTCCCAGATAAGAAATCTTGAAGAAGCGCTCGGCTGCACCATTATGGACCGCACAGGGCTTATACTGGAAATCTTCGCAAGACGGGCGAAAACCCGGGAGGCAAAACTTCAGGTGGAGACCGCGAACCTGCAATATATGCTGCCGCGCCTTGTCGGGCTCAGGAAGTCCCTTGAGCAGCAGGCCGGCGGTGTAGGTACAACAAACCGCGGCGCCGGTGAAAAATTGCTTGAACTGAACCGCCGGCAGATACAAAACCGCATTTCGCGCCTTAACGCCGAACTTGACGAGATCAGCGCGCAGCGCAATACGCAGAGAAAACAGCGCAAAAAAACTGGTATACCCATAGTTTCTCTTGTTGGGTATACCAATGCCGGTAAATCAACAATTATGAACGCCCTGCTGGAGGAAACGAACAGCGAGCAGGACAAGAAAGTTTTTGAAAAGGACATGCTTTTCGCGACCCTTGAGACCTCGGTGCGCAGGATAACGCTGCCGGATAAAAAGGCGTTTTTGCTGACGGATACCGTCGGTTTTATTGATAAACTGCCTCACAATCTTGTCAAGGCATTCCGCTCGACACTTGAAGAGGCCTGTGAAGCCGACCTTATAATACATGTGGTCGACTGCTCCGACAAGGATTATAGGCGCCAGATAGAGGTTACCGAAAGGACTCTCAAAGAGATCGGCGTTTGGGGTATTCCTATAATATACGCCCTTAACAAAGCCGACAAGCTGGATATAAAGCCGGCAAGCGAACGGCCGGACAGCGTCTATATCTCTGCAAAATACAGGACAGGGCTTGACACCCTGCTCGGCCTTATAAAAAAGCGGCTGTTTGGCAATTATGTCCGCTGCAATATGCTCATACCGTATAAGGATGGGGATGTCGTCTCGTATCTGAACCAAAACGCGAATATTATACGAACCGAATATGACGGGGATGGCACAAGGCTTTCTCTTGAGTTAAGAGAGAGTGACTTTAACCGTTTCAAGAAGTTTGTGGTATCAAGGCATAAATAAAAATCGTTATATCTTTCTTCTGCCGTCATTGTCGAAGGTTTTCTTTAATGCCTTTTCAGTTGGGACTATAGAAGCAATCAGGACGAGAGTTTCGATTATCACAACGGCTAAAGTGACGTACAAGATGGTAACATCACTCTTGCCGTATATAAAAATTGTTGCCGCAAGTGATAGAAAGAACATGACAGGCCCGGTAATCGTGCATATCTTTCCGAAGTAATGGTTAGCGAATACCCAAGTGTCATTGTTTTTCATGGACATAGTTGTCCTGTATCCCACAAGGCCATTGATTTTTTTCGGCGCTCTTTTCACTAAAATGAAGCCGGCAATAGTGATAATTATCGGTATAATCGTGTTGGCAATCAGTGAAAGAATCCAATAACCCATAGTACACCATCCTTGTTTCATACTTTAGACTAAAGACGCTGAGAAGACCAGTGCCGATATTATTTATTTCCTCCTGCCGTTTTTGTCAAAGTTTTTTCTTAAAGCGATTTCAGTTAGGACTATGGAGCCAATTAAGACAATGATTTGGATTATACCGATGACTAAGATAAAATTACCGATGATATGAGTATCCTTGCCGAATGCGAAAAACGTAGCCACCAATGAAAGAACAAGCATGACGGGGCCGGCAATACGGAATACCTTTCCGATGTGGGAGTTAGCGAATTCCCAAGTGTCATCGCTTTTCGTCGACATAGCCGTTTTATAACCTGTAAAACCGCTGTCTTTTTTCGGTATTCTCTTTGTGAAGATAATACCGGTAACAGTCATAAGTATAGGTATAATTGAGTTTTCGAACAACGAAAAAATCCAAAAACCCATAACACATCGTCCTCGTTCCGTACGGTCATAGACCAAGATGCCGCGATATGTACGCTTTAAGACAGCAAGAACCGAGATAAAATTGTAAAACAGAAAAAACTCTATACAATAATTATAATTTTAGTCCAAATAAAATCAACTCCTCTTCCGAATCTACATTCGAAAGAGGAGTTTTGTCAATCTGGCTGAGTTATTGTATTTGCAGTGTTTACTTTGCACATTTCTATGCCTTTGTCTGATTTTTCATTTTCAGTGCGTTCATTTTCACTGCTTTTTAATTTCATCGAACGCAGGTCAACAAACAGCCAAAATCCAGTAATAAATGCAGAAATAGCGTCGCTTATGGGGCCGGCGTAAAGAATTCCATTCAGCTTAAAGAACTTCGGAAGTATGAGGATTAGAGGAATGAGAATAAGGATTTGGCGTGAAAGGCTTAAAATCATCGACTGTTTCGGTTTTCCTACCGCGAGGAAGTAACCTGAACCTGTAATCTGGAAGCCCACTATGGGCATGCATGACAGGAAGATTATAAGCGCGTTTGTGCCGAATGAAATCAGTTCCTTATCGGTGCTGTCAAACAGAGCAATGAGCTGCGTCGGGATAAGACGCGTAAGAATAAATCCGGCGGTTGTAATGATTGTGTTGATAATGACTGCGCAGAGCAGTGTCTTGCGGACCCTTTGATACTTTTTAGCGCCGTAGTTGAATCCGATAATCGGCTGTGCGCCCTGGTTGATGCCGATTGCGGGAAGAATCATGAGCGTGCTGAGGCTGTTGACGATACCGATACCGGAGATGGCGATGTCGCCGCCGTAAGCCGCAAGGCCATGGTTGAGCACGATTGTCAGAAAGCTGTTTGCCGCCTGGAGAACGAAGTTTGAAATGCCCAATGACAGGATTACCTTAACAATGTCGCCTTTGAGCTTCATATTGCGGGCTTGGATTTTTAAAATGTTGTCGCCGGTGAGGAAATGTATCAATATCCATGTCGTAGAAACCACCTGCGACAGAACTGTCGCAAGGGCGGCACCGTGCATTCCCATATTTAGCACGAATATAAAGATCGGTGCAAGGATTACATTCATGACTGTACCGATAAGCATTGTCAGCATAGCTGTAACAGGTTTGCCCTCGGCTCTTATCATGTTGTTGAGGCCGAAACCGATCATCTGGAAGACCGTGCCCAGGACGATGATGCCCATGTATTCCCTGGCGTATGGAAGAACCTCATTGCTTGCTCCGAAAAGCCTGAGCAGTGGGTCGAGGAATATAAGCATAAAGGCTGTGAAAAGCAATGAGACGATAATCAGCAATGAAAAAGCGTTTGCAGCGATTTTTCGCGCGCCGGCTTTGTCGCCCTCTCCGAGCTTAATTGAGATGTTCGCGGTGGCACCCATGCCGACGAGTCCGCCGAAAGCCATTTGAAGCTGCATTATCGGGAATGCGACGGTTATAGCCGTAATGCCGAGAGCACCAATACTATTTCCAATAAATATACGGTCAATAACATTATATAAAGCAGCTACTATCATCCCTATGATTGAAGGGACGGAGAATTCAAGAAGGAGGCTGACAATGCTCCGATTGCCTAATTTTTCGGATTTGTCCATCTCGAGTATCACCCTTTTCGGATCCTAATTATCTATCGTAAAAAATCCGCAGCAGATACTTGAGCAGATCCGCTGCGGTGTTTGTATTATAATTTAGGAATAATCGATATCTATTATTATACTCGGAGTAGAGAATATAATCAAGCAGAAAAAATAGTGTGCAGATGGCTCGTTTTTTGTTAAAGATGACACTTGATAAGTGTTATAATTAATTTTTAATAGCCAAGTTACTGCTGAGATTTTGTGCGGCGGAGTAAATAAAATGATATATAAAAGGTGAAGACGATGAAGATTATAGATATATCGGTAAAGGTACCTGAAGCGCCTGTCTATCCCGGCGACCCTAAAACGAAACTGTTGAGCGTTTCAAGCATAAAGGATGGCGATATCTATAACCTGACGGAAATTACGATGAGCGCCCATGCCGGCACTCATGCGGACGCACCGCTTCATTTTATCGACGGCGGCAGCAGCATTGACAGCCTTTCCCCGTCGAAATTTTGCGGCGAGGCCCGGGTTGTCACCATATATAAAAAGGAGGGCAATATAGAGAAAAATGACCTTGTCCCTTTAAAGCTAATGAAGGGCGAGCGCATACTCTTTAAAACGCGCAACTCCGTTGACGGGCATATCACAGATAAGGAGTTTTATAAGGATTTCTGTGCCTTGTCCCCCTCGGCGGCACAATACCTCGTGGATTCAGGCGTTGCCCTTGCCGGCATAGATTACGCGAGCATAGGCGCGGGTGGCAGCATAGCCGAGACCCACAGGATCCTGTTGTCTGCCGGTATTGCGGTGCTCGAATGGCTCAATCTTGAAAAAGTTTGCGACGGCAATTATTTTCTCAGCGCCGCGCCGATAAAGATTGCGGCGGAGGGCGCACCCGCAAGAGCACTGCTTTTTGTTAAAGACTGAGGGACAATCTTCATAATTGAGAATTAAAATGCACTTTTTAAGGGGAAACCGGCATGGTTTCCCCTTTTTCGTGCGTTTTTTAATTTTTTGGCTGTAACATATTTTAATTTTATAAGTATAATGCTATGAAGTCAAAAAAACCGAATTGTGTTCGGGCTCAAATGGAGGTTGATATGTCTTATGCCCTTTTCAACCAGGGAACTGTTTGCCAGGGTTATTCAGTGCGAAGCCGGCGGTGAAGGCGATGTCGGTATGAAAGCTGTTGCTGTTACCATAATGAACAGGGTACACGTCCCATATGGTGAATATTTCAGAGTATGTCAAGGTGACCTCAGAAAAGTAATCTTCCAGCCGGGCCAATTTGATTGTGTAAGGGATGTTGTCGGTGGTCAGGTAAACTATCAGACAATATATAATATGAATCCGCAAGAGATACATTATGAGATAGCCGATTGGGCGCTCGGTGGCGGGGGCATGGGCGCGATAGCAAATTCACTTTGGTATATGAATCCGTTTAACCCTCAATGCCCGACCTATTTCCCGTATAACGGCAACGGTGTAATACAAACCCGCATTAATAACCACTGCTTCTTTATACCGACGCAGCAGTACGCCTACTCGTAAATTTTCGCAAATCTAAGGCGCTGGCATATGACTGCATGCGGATAAAACAACTGAACTGCTTAAAAAGGCGGTTATATGCGTTTACCGTATATCAAGGGCAATTTATATTATAACTTCAGGAGATGGTTTAATGAATACGTCAAATCAGGGAAAAGCACCATGTTCATGTCAGGCGGGTCAGGACCAAGACATGTTTAAAGATACCCTTTCGCAGAATTTAGCGGCTCATTCCAACGGCAACGTCTTGTTAGGGCCTTTGGCGCAGGACGCTTTGCTGTCAGGTGTAGGCGGCGGGCCCTATTCCACTGCTGGGACGATGGGCATGCAGCCGGCACAAAGAACTGTTCAAAGTGGCGCACAGCCTTCCGGGACGATGGGAACAGCCGGTGCCGTGGGGGTCCAGCAGGGATTTCCCTTTGACGGCGGCATGCAGCCCGGCCCCACCTCTGCGGGGGCACAGCAGGGCACCGTTCCCCAGAATCTAATGCCGATAACGCCGCTGACGGAGCCAATGCCTCAAACGATGCAGAATGTAATGTTCTTAAACGCTGCTTTGCGCACCCAGATTGGGAAAAGGATAACGGTCAGTTTCCTTATCGGAACGAACACATTCGTCGACAGGACGGGTACCCTCCTTTCCGTCGGGGCAAATTACATATTGTTGCTTGAAACAGACACAGATGATTTAGTGTTCTGCGATTTCTTTACCATCAAGTTCGTAAGAATATACAGATAACAAAAAAGGTTCCCGATTATGGGAACCTCTTTTTATTAATGTTGTTTCTCTGGCGCTCAAGCTCTTCTTTTAATATATCGTATACATCCTCAAGCGGCAGCTTTTGTATGCCTTCTCTCAAGGATGATTCGGCCTCTATTTTTTCAGCCTCTGTGCTTTTGGCTGTATTCTCGAGTACCTTTTGCTTCGCAACGTTTGACATGGCCTGGGTTTTGAGGGTTTCATACTGCTCAATGCTCATAACAACCATGTCCCCGTACCCGTCTTTTGTCAGAAATACAGGTTCATCCTGAGAATGGCATAGCTTTGATATCTTCAAAGGGTCTTCAATAAGTTCAGAAATCGGCATTATATTTGCCATTAAAGAGACCTCCCATTGCCAATGTATTACAAATCAAATACCTGCCGCTGTGAAGACAAAGCCTGTCCGATATGGCAGCCGTTTGTGCCGGTTCGAGCTTTATAAGACAAGCCGAAGCAGAAAGGAAAACGGGTGATTTAATGAAGAAATGCGGCTGGTTTAGATAAAAGCGTTATTGGAGAAGTTTGCGCATTTCTGTTTCATAACTGTCAAGAAGAGCAGCGGTTTCCTGCTGGTTTTTGCCGCTGACAAGTAAATAGAGCTTCACCTTAGGCTCAGTGCCTGACGGGCGCACAACAACAAAATTGCCGTCGCAAAGTTCATAATAAAGCACGTTCGACGCGGTCAGCCCGGTAGGTGTTTTTTCGCCGGTTTCAAGGTCGACGCGCTCGCCGCTTAAATAGTCCCTGACGGCCTTGACCTTGACGCCGTTTATCTCGCGGGGCGCCTCGCTTCGAAGATCAGCCATCATCTTCTTCATACGGTCCTGTGCGCCGTTGCCTGTAATCTTTATGCTGATTGTCCGCTCAGCGTAGTATCCGTATTTTTTATACAGGGCTTCTATGGCGTCATAAAGTGTCATGCCCTTGTTCTTGTACCACACCGCCATTTCCGCGATGAGCATGGAAGCGACGACGGCGTCTTTGTCCCTTGCGTAGGTGCCGGCGAGATAGCCATAACTCTCTTCAAAGCCGAAGATGTAAGTATGGCTGCCTGTCGCCTCGAATTCCTTAATCTTTTCACCAAAGAATTTAAAACCTGTCAGCACGTTGAATATCGCCACATTGTTGCGGCGGCAGATTTCTTCCGTCATGCGGGTCGAAACGATGGAAGTGACGACCGCGGCGTTTTCCGGCAGCGTACCGTTCTGCCGGCGCGCCGAGATGATATAGTCAGTCAGCAGTACGCCCACCTGGTTGCCGGTAAGGCTCACATATTCGCCGTCGGAGTTGCGAACGACGATACCAACGCGGTCGGAATCGGGGTCTGTGCCGATTATCAGGTCGACATCTTCCTTTTTAGCAAGCTCAATGGCAATCTTAAAGCCTTCCTTGTCCTCTGGGTTAGGAGATTTCACGGTCGGGAAGTCTCCATCGAGAACCATCTGTTCAGGAACACATATGATATTTTCAAAGCCGAGGCGGTGAAGCACTTCCGGAACAAGCCTGTACCCTGCCCCATGGAACGGGGTATATACGATTTTGAAGTCCTTGCAGGCCCGTTTGACATCTTCAGTGCCGACCGACTGGGCGAGAACATTCTTAAGATACCTTTCGTCAAAATCTTTTCCTATATAATTGACAAGTCCCTTTTCTTCCGCCTCTTTAAGGGGCATAGTTTTTACATCGTCAAAGATATCGGTTTTGCGTATTTCCGCAAGCACCTTGTCGGCGTTTGCCGGGGACAACTGTGCGCCGTCCTCCCAATAGACTTTGTAACCGTTGTACTCCTTCGGGTTATGGCTTGCGGTAATATTGATACCGGCTATGCAGCCGAGTTCCCTTACGGCAAAGGACAGTTCCGGGGTCGGGCGCAGCTCATCAAATACGAATGAGCGCACGCCGGCAGCGGCGAGTACGCTTGCCGCTTCGAGTGCGAATTCACGCGACATATGGCGGCAGTCGTGGGCAATCGCTACACCGCGGTTTGCGGTATCTTTGCCAAGCGACGCAATCATATTTGCAAGGCCCTGAGTAGCCTGCCTTACCGTAAAAATATTCATCATCGAAAGTCCTGCCCCGAGAATTCCGCGCAGGCCTGCTGTACCGAATTCAAGGCGGCTGCCGAACCTTGCTTCAATTTCTGATTCATTACCTTTTATGCCCTCGAGCTCCCGCCTGTAATCTTCTGTCATCAGCGGGCTCTTAAGCCACCTTTCATATTCCCGGATACTATCCATTAATTTTGCCTCCATTTCAACATTGTTACTGTATTAGATTAAATGATTTAATGGTATTCAGTGTAACGTCTACAAAGCGCATGTAGAGAGCCTTGCCCAGTTCCTCCACAACGCTGTCGCCACTTTTATCGGCAAGCATCGCAAAGGTTTGGCCGATGCATGTATCCACGTCGCCGCCGCGGCGGGCGCAGAGCGTATAGAAGGAAAAAGAGCCAGATTTGCCGATATCGTCATAGAATTCGGGCATCGATGTTTTCAGAGTGTCATAAAAGACGTTTATTACCACTCCCTGAAGTATCTGACTTTTGATATTGGTTTCCACTGTATTTATAACCGCGAACGCCAGAAGCAGCCTTCTTTGCTTTCGCAGATTGGCGTCCTCCAAAACATCTTCGCCGAATGACGATTCACCGTCATGGCTGATTAGTTTTTGGGCAAGTGCAGCGCCGAGAGACCGCGCTTTTTCAAGATTGCCGTTTTTGCGATGGATTTCAAGTTCGCTGACCTGCGTTTCTACAGCCTTTTCCTCATCTTCGGAGGGTTCTTCGCCGGCTATTTTGATGTCACTGTCATCCTCATTATCTTGGTCCATAAAGCAGAGTCCAGCGAGCTTGGCTTTTGGGCGCAAGACCGCGGCCTTAGCTGCGTAAATGGCGCATAAAGTTATTATGAGCACCATGACAATAAAAATATCCATAGGCGAAACCTCCGTCACAAAAATCGTGTTATATTTTTGAGACAAGAAAATACGGCTTATGGCATATAGAAACTGTTATGACGCCAGTTTGGAATTGGCAAGGGCTTCTTCCAGAGCGGTGGCGAGCTGGTCAGGACAGGAAGTGTCCTTAAAACCGCATTTTATACCTTTGAGACGTTTTATGACATCTTCAACTTTCATACCTTCAACAAGGCGGCTGACACCCTGCGTGTTTCCGTGGCAGCCCCCTTCAAAGCTTACCTTGGTTATTATGCCATCTTCTATTACTATATGTATTCTGCGCGAGCATACACCTTTCGTTGTATAATTAATTTCCATTTAAACACCTCGTTAAAAACATGTCCGATGAATTTTAAATTATTCCCTATGGCCGTGCATAGTTTCAGTTTCATGTACTGTAGGAAAAAGCGAGTTATGTATTTTTAAATCCTTGCAAGGCCTTCCTTTTTCGCTTCGTCGGCAACAGCGTCGGCGACAGCTTGGGCAATCCGCGAATCGAACGGCTCAGGAATCACAATGCCTTCCGACAAGGATTTTTCATCGACAAGAGCAGCAAGCGCTTTTGCAGCCGCAATCTTCATTCCGTCCGTAATATCTCTTGCCCTGACCGCCAGTGCGCCTTTAAATACGCCCGGGAACGCAAGTACGTTGTTTATCTGGTTCGGGAAATCCGACCGTCCCGTGCCGATTACCTTTGCGCCGCCTGCCTTTGCCTCGTCGGGCATTATCTCAGGAACAGGGTTTGCAAGGGCAAAGATTATCGGGTCTTTCGCCATAGAGCGCACCATCTCGCTGGTGACCAGCCCCGGCCTTGACACGCCGACAAACGCGTCGGCGCCTTTCAGCGCATCGGAAAGCGTGCCGGTTATGCCGGATTTGTTGGATATCTCGCTCATCTGCAATTGTGCGTTGTTTAAGGCGTTATCTTTCGTGACGACTCCGTACTTGTCGCACATGACAAGGTCACCGACACCGAGCTTGAGCATAAGGCGCCCGATGGCGATACCGGCGGCCCCTGCCCCGTTTATTACGACTCTTATATTCTTTATGTCTTTGCCGACAATCTTAAGAGCGTTAGTTAAGGCAGCGCAGGCAATTATCGCTGTCCCGTGCTGGTCGTCATGGAAAACAGGTATCTGAAGCCGCTCCTTAAGAAGGCGCTCGACCTCAAAACAGCGGGGAGCGGAGATATCTTCGAGATTAATACCGCCGAAGCTCGGCGAAATGAGTTCCACAGTGCGGACTATTTCATCGACATCCTTTGAGCCTATGCAGATTGGAAAAGCGTCCACGCCCGCAAAGCGCTTGAAAAGGACACATTTGCCCTCCATAACCGGCATTGCGGCTTCGGGGCCGATATCGCCGAGTCCCAAAACAGCGGTGCCGTCGGTGACCACTGCAACCATATTCCAGCGTCGTGTAAGCTCAAAAGATTTGTCGGGGTTATTCTTGATTTCAAGACAGGGCTGGGCTACACCGGGTGTATAGGCCAGCGACAGGTCATTGCGGTTCTCAAGTTTGGGGGTCGGTGTAATTTCAATTTTGCCGCGCCACTCATAATGTTTTCTTAGTGCCTCTTCTTTAATATCCATAATTCCTCCGCAATAGTACAATTGACATCTTTGTTATTCAAAACGCTCGAGAAGCTTGTCAAGTTCATCAGTTTCAGCGAGTTTTGTACCGAGCGGCGTTACCTTTGAAGAGGTCATGCCGTGAAAATCGGAACCGCCAGTTCTTATAAGATGAAACCGTTCAGCCGCCTCATATGCGCGTTTTGTATCCTCGTCCGACAGACGTGGGTGCCAGACTTCAATGCCGTCCAGCCCGAGCTCTACAAGTTCACTGATAATCTCGAAATTGTCGTAGACCCCCGGGTGGGCAAGAACCGCCGCACCGCCTGCTTCTTTAATAAGGCGGATTACGTCCCTAAAGTCGGGCAGTTCAAACTCTATAAGTGCCCAGCCGTTCTTTTTTGAAAACAGAGAGCGGTAAAGGTCACCGAACACTGACATGGAATAGCCCATGTCCATAAGCGCCATAGATATATGCTGCTTGTAAAGCGCCTTGCTTTTTCCAGCGTATCTCTTAACTATCTCTGGGGTTACGGGATACCGCGATGAAACCCTTTCTATCATTTTGAGGGTTGCCTCAGTCCGCTTTGCAAGCGTTTCGCGGCACATTTCAAGCAGATGCTCCGGCTTTTTGGGCATATAGCAGAGCAGATGTACTTTTTTATCGTGGTCATAATCATAAGCGGAAACTTCCATGCCAGGTATAACCTTGACTCCCGCTGATTTGGAGAGTCGGACAGCTTCCGGGATTCCGTCCATTGTGTCATGGTCGGTGAGTGCAATACAGTTTATGTTTAGCCTTGATGCCAAATCAACGATATTTGAAGGCTCCATGGAACCATCAGATAGGCATGAATGGCAGTGCAAATCTCCGGACAAACAATCACCCCGGTATTAGAATAAAGTGCCAAATATAGAATTTTTAATATTTCCTCGTTTATTATACATTAAAATTGATGTATTATCAATGAAACAAAATAGGCATACATAAAAGATAAAGATATAGAAATCAGCAGTTTTCGGCTTTTGGTATCCCAAAACGACACAAAAAAACAGTCCCCTTAAATTTATGCCTGAAAAAATGATTTTTAGGCACCTTTAAGGGACTGTTTTTGCTGTGTTATTTGACGTCGGTGAAATCATATGGTGTTTTCTGATAAACAAAATAATTAAGCCAGTTAGAATAAAGGAGGTTTGCATGGCTGCGCCATCTGACGGCGGGGGTACATGAGGGGTCATCGTTCGGGAAATAGTGTTTCGGGACGTCAATTTTAAGTCCCTTTTTTATGTCTCGGAAATATTCGGTGGCGAGAGTATCCCGGTCATATTCGCAGTGACCCGTTACGAAAATACGGCGGCAGTCTTTGTCTGCCACAAGATATATTCCGGCTTCACTTGAATCGGAGAGGATCTCTATTTCCGGGACCTTTTCGATATCTTCCCGCCTTACTTCTGTATGGCGTGAATGTGGCACCAAAAATACTTCATCAAAACCGCGCATGAGAGGATGGTTAGGCATAAGGGTACGGTGTTCAAAAACCCCGAACATCTTTTTGGGAAGTTCATGTTTGGGAATACCGTAGTGATAGTAAAGCCCCGCCTGCGCACCCCAGCATATATGTAAAGTTGAATACACGTTGGTTTTGGACCACTCCATTATTTCACAGAGTTCCTGCCAATAATCGACTTCTTCAAAGGGAAGCAGTTCGACAGGTGCGCCGGTGATAACCATGCCGTCGTATCTTTTCTTTTTTATCTCATCAAAGGTTTTATAGAATTGAAGAAGATATTCGGATGGGGTGTTTTTAGACACATGGGTTGCGGCCTGCAATAGCTCGACCTCGAGTTGGAGCGGCGTGTTGCTTAATAGGCGAAGCATCTGCGTTTCAGTAACAGATTTGGTTGGCATGAGGTTGAGTATAAGTATTTTCAGCGGACGTATATCTTGATGCACAGCTCTATTCTCCGTCATAATAAATGTATTCTCTTTTTCTAGCGTAGCTATGGCTGGAAGCCCATCAGGCACTTTTATTGGCATTTCACGCACCTCTATTAGTACACAACTGCTGAACAACTTTGTTCTTATATATAAACAGTAGCGTATGTTCAGTATATAGTAAGTCAATATACGTACAATAAGTATATCAGATATGACTTTTTGTTTCAATAATAAACAACCCTGCAGCTTCACCCAAAAAAGCGTAAAGAAAGAGAAAAAACTGTTGACAGTGGGGAATGATTTTGATATGATAAATGAGCGCTCGGGAGAGCGGGCCTGAGAGGGCCTTAACTGAGGGCGCACACCGCACAAGAGAATACACAATTTGCCGCTTGCAAAGTTCAGTTTGATATGATAGACTGAACGTCCTGCGAAAGAGCAGATAGAAGATGAAAATATGGCAAGAAATTGTGTATTGACAAACGAAGCGGGATAAGATATAATAAATATCCCGCCGCGGAAAAACGGGCGGTGGAGAAACCGCGAGAAGACACAGAAAAAAGGTGTTGACAAACGGTTTCGAGTATGATATACTAAGCGCCGTGCCTCAAAGAGAGCGAGGCAAAAACCGCGAAGAAACGACAACAAGGTACTTGACAAGCGGAATATGGTATGATATACTTTCAATTACTGCCGCTAAGGCAGATGGGACCTTGAAAATTAAACAACGT
>NZ_JBAIZF010000018.1:0-90006 GCF_036762875.1 [Clostridium] cellulosi
ACGTTGTTTAATTTTCAAGGTCCCATCTGCCTTAGCGGCAGTAATTGAAAGTATATCATACCATATTCCGCTTGTCAAGTACCTTGTTGTCGTTTCTTCGCGGTTTTTGCCTCGCTCTCTTTGAGGCGCGGCGCTTAGTATATCATACTCGAAACCGTTTGTCAACACCTTTTTTTCTGTGCTTCCTCGCGGTTTCTCCACCGCCCGTTTTTCCGCGGCGGGATATTTATTATATCTTATCCCGCTTCGTTTGTCAATACACAATTTCTTGCCAGTTCCTCGTCTCTTCCCTGCTATTCCGCAGGACGTTCAGCCTATCATATCAAACTGAACTTTGCAAGCGGCAAATTGTGTATCCTCTTGTGCGGTGTGCGCCCTAAGTTTAGGCCCTCTCAGGCCCGCTCTCCCGAGCGCTCATTTATCATATCAAAATCATTCCCCACTGTCAACAGTTTTTAATATTTCTTTAACTTTTATCTTGATATATAAATATACTATCAGATTTTTATATAGTGCAAATAGACATGGATAATTTAGCCCCAGATGGAAAAGATTATTTCTATAAGGGGGATAAACTATGAAAAGTAGAATAATGACACTTAGGCTCAATATTATTAAAACCGCTTTTGCTTTGGTATTAGTATCAATTGCCTTTATGGTTTTCTCTTTTATATCTAAATCAATTGAAACAAAATCCGTACAGACACTTTCAAGTTATGGCTCAACCGGCAACGAGGTGGTACAAATTCAGACAAGGCTTAAAAACTGGGGATACTACTTTGGAGATATCGACGGAATCTTTGGACCATTAACACAATCCGCCGTCATTTCATTCCAGCGTAAAAATGGGCTTACCCCTGACGGTATTGTCGGCCCGGCAACACTTCGCGCCCTCGGGCTGCCGGCCGGAAACAGCAGCTATGGAAATTACAGCAGCAGCGACTATTATCTGCTCGCGCGGCTTATATCGGCCGAAGCCCGCGGAGAACCATACGTGGGACAGGTTGCAGTCGGGGCCGTTGTGTTAAACCGCGTAGAGCACCCGTCTTTCCCTAATACAATAGCCGGGGTCATCTATCAGCCTGGGGCCTTCACCTGCCTTCAAGACGGGCAATTCAATCAGCCCGTTGTCGAATCCGCATATAGGGCGGCGCAGGATGCTCTAAATGGTTGGGACCCATCAAACGGCTCGATATATTACTACAACCCCGCTACTGCCACGAGTGCATGGATCTGGTCGCGACCGGTTCTTCTGAGAATCGGCAACCATGTATTCTGCAAATAAAAAAACGCCCATCCTAAAATGGTTGGGCGTTTAATTTATTATCAGCCAACTTCCTGTATTGATTTTACCCTGTAGTTGCCCCGTGTTCTTGAAAGTACGATTTTCACGGTTTTTTCGGTGGCCTTCTTGGAGGAAGCGGTATCGTCCTCTTGCCCCCAGTTCTGGCCCTCCTTGTAATCAACGGTAAGCGTTACAGAATTAAAGCTCCTCGAAATATTCTTGACATCGGGTATGTAATATGAAGTAACGGCAATCAGCGGAATATAATAGCACTGCCCTTTTCGATTATACTCATATGTAAAATCCCCGTTTGAAAATGACATGAATTTGGGGTTTACAATACCGAAGTATTTCTTTAAATTGGCCTCCACATCCTTAAGAGGGAGTATCTCTCGACCGTCCGCAGTGGACGCATAGGCGCCGTTCTTTTCATTCTCGTCGAGCGAAGCCCAGATTGCCGTTTCAATCTCCCACTCCTGGTCTGCTTCAGATATATCATTAAATGGTTTGGGGTCAAACATTACGACAGGCTCAAGATATTTTTCAAAGTATGCCTCATCCTCTTCTAGCCCGACGAAATTCTTTATATATGCCACTCCTGCTTTGACCGCGAAAAACATTATAAAACAAAAACCAGCCAGTGCTAAAACCAATATCCCTGCGCCGAGAGCAGCCGTTGCATTTCTCTTGCGCCTATGTGCCTTTATTCTCGCTTCATTATCCTGGCTTTTTTCGTCCGTCATTTTTACCTCCATGACACTTCAGCTTGCAGCATTAAGCCCATTCTGACGAGCCGAATTCATATGAAAATATTTTTTCATCTTACCTGTCCGGAACCGATTATCTGATATTTAACGGTTGTAAGCTCATCGAGACCCATCGGGCCGCGCGCATGAAGCTTCTGCGTCGAAATGCCGATTTCGGCGCCAAAACCAAACTCGTTTCCATCGGTAAACCTTGTCGACGCATTTACATATACTGCGGCGGCGTCGACTTCCCGCAGGAATTTCTGAGAATTCGCAAAGCTGTCGGTGACAATAGCCTCGCTGTGCCTTGTTCCGTATTTATTTATATGCGCAATCGCTTCGTCTGTACTGCTGACGGTTTTTACAGCGAGAATATAGTCGTTGTATTCTGTCTCCCAATCCTCTTCTGTCGCCGGAACGACGCTGTTGCCCAGAATCTCTCTTGTAAGCTCGTCGCCCCGCAGCTCCACATGCTTTTTATCCAGCATTTCCTTTGCTCTCGGCAGGAATTCCCGCGCGATATTCTTATGAACAAGCAATGTTTCCGCCGCATTGCAAACGGAGGGGCGCGATGTTTTGGCGTTGAAAATGATATTTACCGCCATATCAATATCCGCCGATTCATCTACATAAACATGGCAGTTTCCCGCTCCCGTTTCAATGACAGGAACTGTTGAATTCTCAACCACCGAACGGATAAGCCCTCTGCCCCCGCGCGGAATCAAAACGTCGATATATTTGTTAAGTTTCATCATCTTCTGCGCGGTTTCATGGGACGTATCTTCTAAAACTTGAACGCAGTCTTCAGGCAGTCCGGCTTTGGCAATGGCTTTGCGCATTATACGGGCAAGCTCAAGGTTTGAGCGCAGCGCATCACGACCGCCCCGAAGCAGGCATGCGTTCCCTGACTTGAGGCAAAGCGCCGCCGCGTCTACCGTTACATTCGGGCGCGCTTCATATATTATACCGATAACGCCGAGCGGTACCCTGACCTTTTGTATCTTAAGCCCGTTGGGGCGCTGCCAACCGCCGTCAGATTTGCCCACCGGGTCTTCCAGCAATGCGACCTTCCTGACGCCGTCGGCAATGCCTTTTATGCGCTCTTCCGTCAAAGTGAGCCGGTCAATCATAGAAGCCCTGGTTCCGGCATTTTTCGCTGCTTTTACATCTTCCTCATTCGCCGACAAAATGCTGCCCGCAGACTCGATAAGTGCGTCCGCAATATATTCAAGAGCCATATTCTTTTTCGCCGTACCCGCAGACGCGAGAACCCGCGACGCCACAAGAGCGCGGCTGCCCATCTCTTCAAGATTCATTGTAAAGCCCCCTGTCATCAGTTCAGATTATATGCACACCTACACATATTATTGCCATAAAAGAAGCAGACTACTGCTGGTTTTTCTCAGTGCTTTGCATGAAAGATAGTGCCGACACTTTTGCCTTCAAACAAATCATATAGTTTCTGAGGGTCTGAACCGTCCATTATAACCATGTCTATGCCGGCTTCCGTTGCTATCTGTGCCGCTTCAATCTTAGTCACCATACCGCCTGTTCCGAGGCTTGAACCTGCACCGCCTGCAAGCGAACGTATATAGTCGTCTATTTTATCTACACATGGGATAAGCTTTGCATCTGGATTCTTATGGGGGTCGCTGTCATACAGGCCCTCGATATCACTCAGCAGAATCAGCACATCTGCCTCTATGAGCGTTGCAACCACCGCTGAAAGCGTATCGTTGCCGCCGAAAGCTATATCATCACATTCAATTTCCTCGACGGCCACTGAGTCGTTTTCATTGACTATCGGCACTGCGCCGAGTTTCAGCAAGGTATTAAATGTGTTGATAAGGTTCACGCGCGTATTATCGCGGTCAGTTATGATGCGCGTCATCAGTATTTGCGCGGTGATATGGCCATATTCACCAAAAAGTTTGTCATAAAGATACATTAATTCGCACTGCCCGATGGCCGCCGCAGCCTGTTTCATGCGGGTCTCCTTTGGCCGCTCTTTGAGCTTTAACCTTGCTGTTCCGACACCGATAGCGCCGGAAGTGACAAGCACAATCTCTTTTCCCTCGTTTTTAAAGTCGGACAGTACACGAACAAGTTGGGAAATTCGTCTTATGTTTAGTTTTCCGTTTGGGTATGTAAGCGTTGAAGTGCCAACTTTCACAACAATACGCTTGGCGTTTTTTATCAATCTATTCACTCGCCTTCCAAAGTCTGCGCGTTTTTATAATCACAGTATTTATTATATCAAACATAAGGCCGCAGTGTAAACAGAGATGAATATTTATGCGACATTTGTTGACATTTTAGGTAGTGGCGGACAGAACAATTCCATCCGCCGCTTAAATTATTTGTTGCGAGTTTCTAAGCCTGTGCTCAGAACCGTGCTGTTTCTACTTATAGGCCGCATCGACCTCATTTCAGGCATGAAATCTTTCTGCGCCCGCTTTGACTCGGCGATATACAGGTTTCTGTCTTTCTTTTTATATAAGTCAGGAATGTTTTTTAAAATATTAAATTTCATATTTCACACCCCTGTTTTGTAACTTGAAGGGAATTTCCCTTCCAAATCATATTATTTGCAGTCGTAAAGCAAAATAATATTGATTACAAATTGCGCATATATAACAACTATGTTTCAATTGTTTTGAAAATTTGGTTGATTATACAGCTAACTTATGATATCCTTATTGTGGAACCTTGAAAATTGCAAATCGCGTTAATTCACCGGCAGAAATAAGAGGTTGAATAGATGAGTGACCAAAACAGCGCTTTGAGGACTGTCGTTTTCGTCGATTATGAATCGTGGTTTTATGGACTGCATAATCAATTTAATGCGGAAACGGATGTCACAGGCTGGTTTAAAAACCTTAAAACAAAAGGGTTAATTGATGATATTTATATTTTCGGTGATTTTGAAAACAATAAAATGATCGCACAGGACAGGTTAAAACTGCGTACCCTGACAAGCAATATCATAGACTGTGCAAATTTAGAGAGTAAAAAGGACTACACCGATTTTATAATTCTGGACCGAATTTATCAGACAGTTATAAGAAATGATTTGATTCAGCAATATATCATATTCTCGGGTGACGGCCATTTTTCAAATGTGGCCGCTTTCCTTAAAAATTTTAAAGACAAAGTTGTCGGTATTTACGCAGTTGCCGGAACACTGAGTACACAACTGAGAAATTCGGCAAGCTGGGTTGAAATAGTATACCCTACCGGCATAAAAGATGAGACGTCACAAGTCAACAAACAAATTGACATCAATGTTGAAAAAAATGAAAACTATTGCAGGGATCTAATTATCAACTATATACGAGAAAATGAGGTTAGTCCGACATTTATACCGACATTTACAAACACTGTTGCAAATGTCAGCGCCAACAACAATGTCAGCAAAGATACCATAGCCAACACATTAAAAAAACTGATTGAAGAAGAAATTGTTTTACAGCGTTTGCAGAAAACATATTGCGGTAAAATTTTGAAGGGTCCATCCCTTAATAAACACGTTTCAATTTAATTTTAATGAAAATGCCAGCATGAATTGGCGTGATTTGCATAATGGTTCCGCTAAAATTTTACCCCGCATAGAAGACTATGCGGGGTATTTCTTTTATTTATTTTCTTTTTCACTGCATTTTTTGCACAGCCCATAAAATACAACACGATGGTCCTTTATTTTAAAGCCTGTTTTTTCTTCTATTGTTTTTTCAAGCGAATCGAGAAGGTCTTCCTCGAAATCGATGATAGCGCCGCACTCACTGCAAATCAGATGATGATGTGCATGCTCGTCGCTGTCGCTCAACTCATAGAAGGACGGAGAGTCATCAGATGTATAGACCTTCTTGACAACGCCTTGTTCCTCGAGTATTCGCAGATTGCGGTAGATTGTCGGAATACTTATTTGCTCGTCATGTTTTTTTATGCTGTTATATATTTCTTCAACGTTCATATGACGCCCGTTGCTGCTTTTTATACAGTCGAGTATCAATCTTTTTTGTTTTGTGTTTCTTGTTTCTTTATTCTGAGTATTCATAATAACCTCCGTACGCCGCATGCGCGCCATATGATAATATGGGAAATGCCGCTGCCCGAAAGGGCGGCAGCATTTATTCAAACTTATTGACGGATAAAATAGAGCAGTGACATCTTCCGCCACAGGATTAGCCCTATTTTATAATCCGAAAAGCCTCCCCACATTATAAATTAGAAAGCTTATAATCCAAGCGGCTGAAAAGTCAATTGCAAGCGTCCCTGCGGTCCATTTCAATGAATTGAATTCTTTTTTCATTGTTGCAATGGCCGAAATGCAGGGAGTATAAAGCAATACAAATACCATAAATGCATATGCAGTAAGAGGAGTGAATAGCTGGGATACCGCTGCTTGAAGCTCGGCAGCGCTGCCAGGTGCTCCGGACAGCACCGAGAACGTTGAGACAACCATCTCTTTTGCGGCAAGGCCACTCAGAAGAGCCGTAACGGCTTTCCAGTTGCCGAAGCCGAGCGGTATAAATATCGGGGCCAAAAAACGGCCTATATAAGCTATTATACTATTTTCCGGATTTTCTGTGAGTGAAAGTGTCGGTGTAAACGACTGCAGGAACCATAGAATTACAGAAGCGGTGAACAGAACCGTACCGGCTTTTATGATAAACCCTTTGACCTTTTCCCATGTGTGCATTAAAAGGTTGCGCGCGTTGGGCAAACGGTAAGGCGGAAGCTCCATGATGAACGGAGCGTTGCTCTTTTTGAAAACCGTCTTGTTCAGAATAAAAGCCACGAGCACTGCGACAACAATGCCGAGAACATAGATTGAAAAAACTACAGCACCCTGATATTTTCTGAAAAACAATCCCGCCAACAACGCATAAAGGGGAAGTCGGGCGCTGCACGAGACGAATGACGTAAGCAAAACGGTCATGCGCCGGTCTTTCTCCGTCGGGAGTATCCTACAGGCCATCACAGCCGGGACAGTGCAACCGAATCCCATGATAAGCGGGATAAACGAGCTTCCCGAAAGGCCCATCGAAGCAAAGACCCTGTCCATCATTATAGCCGCTCGGGCCATATAACCGCTGTCCTCAAGTGCAGACATCAAAAAGAAGAGAACTGCTATCTGCGGCAAGAATGAAATAACCGTCCCGATACCGGGAATAATGCCGCCGCAGATAATTGAAATCAACGGCTGCGGGGCATTTATCGACTCAAGCCCACTGCTTATCGCACCGGAAAGCAGCGTATTGAGCAGATAGTCAATACCATCCGAAACTTTCGTCACAGCGTTACCGAAAGTTATAAAGAAAACTAAAAACATTATAACAAAAAATATAGGAAATGCCAAATATTTATTTAAAACAAATCTGTCGATTTTGCTTGTTGTCTCATTAAGCGCATCATGCTTAGTGCTTATGACACAGTTTGCGATGATATTGTCTATAAAATGATATCGAAATTCGCCTGATTTGCACTTAGTGCAATTGCTGCAACCTAAGCAGAACGGCTCAATTTTTATCTCTTTATTTTTAAACTTATCTATCGTATTAAAGAGTTCATCAATTCCGGTTCCTTTTGATGCTGAAATGCCGACAACAGGAACGCCAAGCATTCTGGACAACTTATCCATATCAATTTTAACGCCGCTTTTATTTACCTCGTCCATCATATTCAGCGTTATTATCAAAGGAATACCGGATTCACGAAGCTGGAGCGTGAAATAAAGATTGCGCCGAAGATTGGTGGCGTCGAGAATATTTATTATTAAATCGGGCTTTCCGTTAAAAATGTAATCCCTCGCAACTTTTTGTTCAATTGTGTCCGCGTCCAGCGTGTAGATGCCGGGAAGGTCCACGATTGTATGCCGCTCCCCGTTTATGTTGACAAACCCCTCTTTTTTCTCAACAGTAACCCCCGGCCAGTTGCCGACATGCTGTTTGCTGCCGGTCAGTGCATTGAACAGCGAAGTCTTTCCGCTGTTAGGGTTCCCTGCAAGTACCAGTTTCATAAATTACCTCTTTTCTCAACCGTATGGCTTATTTAAACCAATTACGTGACGTATATTTTAAGCGAGTTCGCAATTTCATTCTTAGAATAAATATGCCAAATCCGCAATGCGAATCTGGCTTTTTATACGGCTTCCGCCAACTTTGTCATATTTGGTTTTACCTCGTCTGCACATTCGACCTCAAGAGCAGATAAATCCTTGCTCCTCAGTGCTACTTTATAGTCTCCTACCTTGACAACCAGCGGCTCTCCAAGCGGCGCCGCACGGTCTATATATATAAGTGTATCGGGTGTAATGCCCATGTCGATAAGCTGCTTGCCGGCTTCATTATTATAATCAACCGCCTTTACAATAAAGGCATGCCCGGGTTTAAACAGGTTAGAGCTCTTTTTAATTTTCTCAGCATTTCGCCTCATGCTGCCACCCTCTTTACACACTATTGATAACGATTATCATTATAATATATGCTCTTCAAAATTGCAATAGTACTGACGCCGAATTGTAAATAAAATTTATTTTCAGCATTTTGTTAAAAGAAGCGTATAATATTGTACGATTTGTGTGCATTAATACAAAGCAATAAACCAGGCGAAAAAAACTTTTAAATATATTTTTACAATAAAAAGCGGCTGCCGAAAACGAGCGTTTTCGACAGCCGCAGCCGCAAAAAATTAATGGTTTTTCAAATACGCAATCCAATTCGCATAACCCGCTTTGTTGAGATGGAACCCATCCCAGCTTAAATCTGAAAGAAGCGTGCCGTCAGAATCTTTCAGTGCATACGCGACGTCGCAGTAGTTGACACCCTTATTTGCGCATAGCTCCTTAATGGCGGCGTTGAAGCTTTCTATCCTCTTATTGGTCAATTTCGTAGACTTCGCTTCATATTTCGCGGTTACCGGCAATATCGATTCCAGATAGATTTTTGAATTTGGGCTGCTGCTCTTTATCTTGTCTACGAGCTTTTCGTAATATGACTGGAACTTTTTTGCCGAAATGCCCTGAACAATATCGTTTGAACCGAGCATTATGTATATGCTCTTTGGTTTTTTAGCCGCGACAAAATCGGCAGCGGTCTGGCTTTTACCTTCTATGGTTATTTCCTTATATAAAGCCGAACTGGCAGTCATTCCGGTTGTATAGAAAATCCTTCCGGAGTCTATACCGCCGTATATAGACAGCCCGTCCGTCAGGCTATCGCCGATAAATACTGCCTTGCTAAGGTCAACAGGAGTATTGCTTTCACTTGAAGTTGAGCTGGATGAAGCTGAGGGCTTGGATACCTCAGAGGATGAGGGGGATGAGGGGGATGATGAAGATACAGCCTGTGAAGATTCATTCGGCTGTGTAAGTTCATCATTCTGTATATATTCGTCAGTCTGTGATGACACTGTGGACGACGCCCCACTTGATGCCTCGGAATTGCTCGCTATTAACATAATAGGCGCCTTTTTATATAAAGCAAAAATTGATACAATAACTGCACATCCGAGCAATACGGTAACAAAAGTAAGCAGCCCATTACCCTTCAGCCCACGATGTTTGTTTTGCCTATTTTTGCTCATGTAACCATCCTTCCTCTCAGCTTAGTATTGGCCCGGCTGCCCGCTGTTCACCCTAATGTATTGCGGGAAAAACGACCTTCCTGCTTTTCTTATCCCAAAGTTCATATTTCGTGGCCATTACATTTACATAATTGCTGTTGAATTTTATCACTATACTTAGAGTATTCAACATTTTCAACATAGTTTTCAACAACACTAGGCCCGCTCATTTGCTTAACAAAAAGGGAATCTTGTAAATATAAGGAACTGCTAAAGGGGCGCATTTTGTTGATTTTTTGATAAACCGTGTGGTTTACATAAGAACAAAAACCTGTGGTTTTGCACAATTTTTTTACGCTGCGTTTAAAGGTTTTCATATTTATATTCATTAGTAAAAAAGCAGCTTGCTTTAAAATAATTTTAACACAGTTCTGCGAAAAAATCAGCGATGATAATCACATACTTATGATAAGTTATAGGCTCAATATGCAGGCAGGCAGCCCTCATAAGGCTGCCTGCAACAGAATTATGAAAGGCTCTTTGTATCTATTTTTTCTTTAACCATATCAAGGAAAGCGTCGAGGGACATTGAGCCTTTGTCACCTTCACTGCGCGCACGCACAGCAACTGAACCGCTCTCAACTTCCTTGTCACCCAAAACGAGCATAAATGGTATCTTTTGAAGCTGCGCCTCGCGGATGCGGTAACCAATTTTCTCGTTGCGGTCGTCAACTTCAACGCGGATACCCGCCGCTTTCAGCGTATCGCAGACTTTATAAGCATATTCGTTGTGGCGGTCGGCTATCGGCAGAACCTTAACCTGAACAGGGGCGAGCCAAACCGGGAAGGCGCCGGCATATTGCTCTGTCAGAATACCTATGAAGCGCTCAATGCTGCCGAAAACAACCCTGTGGAGCATAACAGGCCTGTGCTTTTGGCCGTCCGCCCCAGTATACTCGAGTTCAAAGCGCTCAGGAAGCTGGAAGTCGAGCTGAATTGTGCCGCACTGCCATGTGCGCCCTAAGCAGTCGGTCAGATGGAAGTCAATCTTCGGGCCATAGAATGCGCCGTCGCCCTCGTTTATCTTATATTCAATACCCTTGCGTTCAAGAGCGTTTTTAAGGCCATTGGTCGCCATTTCCCACTGTTCGTCGCTGCCCATCGAGTTTTCCGGGCGGGTCGACAGCTCGACGTGATAGTCAAAGCCAAATACCTTGTAGAAATGGTCAATAAGGTCAATTACGCCGATTATTTCGTCCTCAATCTGCTCCGGCGTCATGAAGATGTGGGCATCGTCCTGCGTAAAGCAGCGCACACGCATTAAGCCGTGCAATGTGCCGGAAAGCTCGTGCCTGTGAACAAGGCCAAGCTCCGCCATGCGGATCGGCAAGTCCTTGTATGAGTGCATTTTGCGCTTGTAAACAAGCATGCCACCCGGGCAGTTCATTGGCTTTATCGCGTAATCGCCCTCATCTATTTTAGTGAAATACATATTCTCTTTGTAATGATCCCAGTGGCCTGATCTGTGCCACAGTTCTTCGCTGAGGATCATCGGCGTGCGGATTTCCTGATAACCATGAGCTACGTGTTCCTTGCGCCAGAAATCCTCCAGAGTGTTGCGCAGAACCATGCCTTTCGGCAGGAAGAACGGGAAACCGGGGCCTTCCGGATAGATGTCGAACAAATCCAGTTCTCTGCCTATCTTGCGGTGGTCGCGCTTTTTAGCCTCTTCGAGCATGTTGAGGTACTCTTCAAGCTGCGATGCCTTCGGGAAAGCTATTCCGTAAACGCGCTGAAGCATCTTGTTCTTGGAGTCGCCATGCCAGTAAGCGCCGGTGCACTGAATCAGCTTAAAGGCCTTCACCCTTCCTGTGTCCGGTATATGCGGGCCGGCGCAAAGCTCGGTGAATTCACCCTGTTTATAGAACGAAATCTTTTCGCCCTTTGAGGCGTGCTCTTTTATAAGTTCGACCTTATAAGGCTCGTTCTTTTCCTCCATAAGTTTTATGGCTTCGTCAACCGGCAGTTCAAACCTTTCAATGCGCAGGTTTTCCTTGACGATTTTCTTCATCTCTTCCTCGATTTTAGTGAGGATTTCCGGCGTAAACGGTTTTTCAGTATCAAAATCATAATAGAAACCGTTCTCAATGGCAGGCCCTATTGTCAACTTGACATCTGGGAAAAGACGCTTTACCGCCTGGGCCATAATATGGGACGCGGTGTGGTTGAAGGCCCTGCGGCCTCTCTCATCATCAAAAGTCAGGACTTCAAGAGTACAGTCTTTGTCAAGTACCGTACGGATGTCCTTTAACTCGCCGTCAATCAAGACAGCACAGGCCGCCTTATAAAGGCCTGCGCCCAGTGATTTTACAACGCTTTCTGCAGGCGTTCCCGCTTCATATTCGCGTACATCGCCGCCCTTTAATGTCACCTTTATCATGTTCTACACCTCTAAATCAATTAATACAATATAAATGTTCCTGTGATAGCAAAATCCGATTAAGATTTTTTTATAAAATATAAAATAAAAACCTCACCCCCAAATAAAATCAGGGGTGAGGTATTATAACCCCACGGTTCCACCCATGTTGCGCCGCTTTTCGACGCCACTCAATGAAAGCCTTTAACGGGAGCTGGCCGTCACGCCTTAATTAATTTCAGGCGCGCACTCCGGGGTGGTCTTCATGCAAGCTACAGCCGGGCGCTTCCAGCACACGTTTTTTCACGCGGCGCCGTTCTCTGTGACTGACTGCAAGCACTACTGTCCCCATCAACGCTTTTACTTTATATAGGGTTATTATAACATTGCAATTAAATTATGTCAACATTATGCTCTGCCTATTATGGCACTGAAATTGGCCACTCAAGTGAAATATTCTTTTTAATATTCTATGCTGTTTCAACCCTGCCCGACTGCTGCCGCTTCCAAAAACGCAGCCGCGGCAGCGCCTTATTTCTTAATACTGCCTTGCTTTTTTAATATAAATTGCCCCTTAAAATTTGTTTCCTGCCTATGCCTTCAGAAATTTTTAGCACCGAAAAGAAATAAAATTCCTTCACTTCCTTGCAAATAACAGTAAATTCATATAGAATAATAAAGTACTTGCAAAAAAATATTGATAGGAGAATTATATGGCTTTTATAATATGGATGCTGTTCAAATCCGTTCTCATGGGAATTGTGGAAGGTATAACTGAATTCCTTCCGATATCTTCAACAGGGCATATGATTATTGTTGACCAGCTTATAGGATTCAGCGGTAAAAACGGTTTTTCAAGTGAATTTACAGCCCTGTTTGAAGTCGTAATTCAGCTTGGCGCGATTCTCGCCATTATTGTTCTTTATCGCAAAAAGATTCTTAATTCGTTGAAAACGCTTAAACCCGGCGGCTTTGGCTTTAAGCTGTGGACAGGTCTTATAATAGCGATGATCCCGGCAGGCATCATAGGTATCCTCGATAAAAAGGTATTCGATGATGTAATAGAAAGGTACATGATGAAGCCTATCCCGGTTTCGCTGGCACTTGTTGTCGGCGCTATCTGGATGCTGTATGCTGAGTGGCGCTACCGCAAAAATCACACCTGCAAAAGGCTTGAAGATGTAAGTTACAAGCAGGCATTTGCAATAGGCGTATTTCAATGTCTTGCTATCGTATGGACTGGATTCTCACGTTCAGCGTCAACCATAATTGGCGGCTGGATAATGGGTCTTTCATCGCCGGTTGCCGCTGAATTTTCATTTTTTCTCGCAATCCCGGCAATGATTTGTGCCAGTGGTGCAGACCTTATTACTTCTGATTTACAGCTAAGCGGGCTTGAAATCAGCTCATTAATTGTTGGTTTCGTCGTTTCATTCATTGTTGCTTTGATTGTTGTCAAGAAATTCATGGACTTCATAAAACATAAGCCAATGAAAGGATTCGCCTATTACCGCCTTGCTGTCGGCATACTTCTTATTATTCTGGCAATCTTTAGAGTAATTCGTTAAGGATATACATAGCGCATAAAGTTGAGGTTTTGAAATTAGATACCGTACAAAAAACGGGACTGCCTCAGAAACCATGAGGCAGTCCCGTTAAATTTTCGGTTATTTATTCAGGATCGGTTCAAGTACACCGTATCCTCCGCCGCGCCTTTTATATATAACGCATATATTATCCGATTCCTCATTCAAAAATGTAAAGAATTCGTGATTCAGCATGTTCATCTCAAGTATTGCTTCATCAACGCTCATCGGTTTTACGGAAAAGCGCTTTACGCGAATTTCGCCGTAATCCTCTTCCGGACCGATTTCTTCACCTTCAAAAGCACCCTCTCTTAGCCGTTTAACAAGTCTCGCTTTGTTCTTATTAATCTGCCGAACCAGCGCATCAACGGCGTTATCAAAAGAATTGAACATATCCTTTGTGGTTTCCTCAGCACGATAAATCATGCCTTTGTATTTGACGGTTACTTCAACCGTCTGCCGCTCCTTTTCGACACTTACTGTGACGTAGGCCAGCGCGTCCTCATCGAAAAACTTGTCGAGCTTGTTGAGCTTTTTTTCCACCCTCTCCTTAAACGCATCTTTTACAGTGACTTTTCTGCCTGTAATGATTATCTTCATATAATCAACTCCTTTGGAGTAGGATGCTTGTCCCTGACGAGTTAAATATATGTATATTGTCAATGTCAACAATAAAGGTTCGGTTTGTTACTATAATTATATCACATTTGATTAAATTATCAAGCCTATGGACGCAGAGATGAACTGCGATATTCCCAATCAGTCGCATTTGTGCTATCATTAGTGCAAGATTAGCCATTTAGGGTAAAAATTTTTTGTGCTGTATTGAATAGGCCTTAACCTGTGATTTGTTATACCATAAGCATTTACACAGGCTGCGAACCATAATTTTTTAAAATAATGCAGTGGAGTTTAATTGACAAATAATTATCTTCGTAATAAAATATATTCAAATCGACTATTTTCGCTGTTTTTTAGCCGCCGGTGTAGGGTTAATCCTTTTTCCGGCGGAAATTTATACCATGCTTTTTATGTGACGCTTTCATGTGCCAAGATTTTTGGCCGAAATTGCTGCCTTTAGCGGGGCTGCGTAAAATTAAATATATACATTAATTTCTGTTACATAATTAATGCGGAATACTTATATGATAGTAGCAGTCAAAATTATACATAAATATCCTAACTGGAGTAAATGAGAAGTAAGAAGGGATTGCAATGGGAAATTTGGTCTGTGTAGTCAGAATAAAGTTTTTCAGAGTAAGTCTGCTTGTTTTTATACTTATATCTTTGGCTATGACAGTCATTTGCGAAAAACTCCCTGACAGGCTGTTTTATTATAAAAAATGGATGTACCGCGAACGAAAATGGGAAAACCACGGAAGGATCTATGATACATATTTCGGAGTCAAGAAGTGGAAAACCAAACTCCCTGATATCAGCGACTTTATGAAATGGCGCTTTAACAAAAAGCACCTCGCCGGGTCAAACAAAGATTATCTATCAGTTTTTCTGATGGAATCCTGTAAATCAGAATTTACGCACTGGATGATAATTCTTTCAACACTGTTTTTCGTCTTTTGGAGCAACGTAACAACGATGATAATAATGTTCCTCCTGGCGTGTGTCCTAAACCTTCCGTACATTATAATCCAGCGCTATAACAGGCCACGGCTTGTAAGGCTATTGAGGAAGAACATTGCAAATGAAGTTGAATTAAAGACAGCGAATGTATGACGTGTTAGGGATTATTAATCCCGCGGGTAAAGGATATGAAAGCAACTAGTAGAAAGCAGATAAATGCAGCGTGTGTTTTTAATAATAAGGATTTTGAATTAGCGTATGAAAATCATACATATTCAAGATTCAAGTTTTACTTGATTCCTTTAATCATCGTAGGGCTGATTTTAGTCGCTTTTTTCTGTTTGTTAGACGATGACCTGTTTACAACTAATTCATTTATTACCGTCCTTGCAGTATGGGCCGTTTTCATAGCACTTCTCGTTGTATTCTTCCTGACTTTGGGAAGGTTTAAGAATTTTCGCTCTTACTATCTCATAATTAATGCAACGGAACTGCTTTTTATAGGATTCTATTTCGTAAAGCTTATCGTATGCGGTGATAAAAACTTTCTGGTAATGTGCCTGGAAGTATCTTTGATAATTACAATCTATTCAATGATTCCCAACAGATGGCTAAATTCTCTACTATCCTCATTCCTCCTTATAATCGCGTTTTCAGTATATTGCGCTATAAAACCGGATCTTCTTTTAGACAGAAACACCAATATTTTCGGATTTGCAAGTATTATTGTATTTTTCGCCATAAATTCGCTGAACGCATACCACAAAGGATATTTGAAGCGCTCAAGGTATTATGATACGATTATGCTGAAAAGGCTTATAAATGTCGATACCTTGACCGGCGCCTATACACGGGCCAAATTCAATGAAGATATAAACAAGTTGATACACAAGGCACGGCAGACTGGACGAATATTCTCATTAATTATTTTTGATATAGACGATTTTAAGCGTATAAACGACACATACGGCCATTTAACCGGCGACAGGGTCCTTACAACTATAGTTACCATTGTTACAAGTAACAAACGTAACGCAGACATACTTACTCGTTGGGGCGGCGAGGAATTTATACTGCTGCTTCCGTCCACAAGGCTTAATGAAGCAAATAGAATCGCCGAACGGTTGAAAACTCTTATTTCCGAATATGATTTTGGCTTAGATAATATCGTGACATGCAGTTTTGGCGTTACAGAATTCCGCAAAAACGACACACGTACGACGCTGTTCAGAAGGGCAGATAAACTGCTCTACGACGCAAAGGCACAAGGAAAAAATATTGTAATTTCTGATGTAGACGATTTTCAGGTCATTTTATAATATAAAACAACAATTTCGGCAATAAAGCAGCCGCTGCAAAAATAAATTCTGCAGCGGCTTTTTTTCTTTACATAACGGTTTATATTTGCGCCCATTCTATATCAATGTTGCCTTTTGTAAGTGAAATTTTCTTTATCAAAGCTTTTGCTACGTCCTTTTTCTGTTCAAATGAAAGGCTTGAAAAGTCTGATGAAGGAAGTTCCATTGAATGACAACGTTCAAAGTTAGTTTTCAGATAATTTAGTATTTCAGATTTTCTTTTATCCAGTTCTTTTACTCTTGCGTTTATATAGCCTATTAATACGTCGTTTGCCATTGCTATGCTATTTACCAGATTATTAATTTGCATTTCAATGTCATTTAGTTCTTTTTTGAGCTTTTCTACTTCTATGTTTTCTCGGGTTTTAGTTTTTCTGTTTTTTCTCAGTTCAATAAGGCGCTCGTTAAGTTTTTCTTCAACATAAGGCTCGACAGCTTCAACATGCGGACTTCTGAACTTTGCTCGACAAACTTTGAAATTTGTTTTTCCGGTACAGATGAGATATACATATTTGCCACCATTTGCGCTGACCGCCTGCATCGAGTAACCGCAGTATCCGCATTTTACAAGTCCTGAAAGCCATGTATAAGCTCCGTTGCCTGTGTTTTTGAGTTTCCGGTTTGCATCTAAACGCCGTTGACATTTTAAGAATACTTCCGGGGAAATAACCCCGTCATGACGGGCAACAACCAAAAGCTCACCGTTTTGCTCTTTGTCCTGGTCTTGCGATCGTTTGCCAAGCAACCAGCAACCTTTTCCCATGTTAAACTGCTCTTTGCTATTATATATCGTTGTCCCTTTTTCTTTGTAGTAATTGTAGACGTCTTCATTTGATTTTACATATACGGGGTTGTGAAGTATGCGTGATATTGAAACGTTATCCCAGCCGGAACGTTTTATTCCCGGCACGCCTTTTTCATGCAAATATGCTGCAAGTTTTCCAAGTGAAATCTCGCCCTGCGAATATAGCTCAAATATTTCTTGGACAACCTCAATATTGCTGTTTGGAACAAGTATGGATGCCTTTTTTCCGTCGATGACAGTATGTTCTATTGTAAAGCCATAAGGCGCTGGCCCACCAGGGTATATTCCTTTTTCAGCCCGTTCACGGTAGTTGTCCCTTATGCGGTTGCCGATATTTTCACGTTCGATTCTGGCAAATTCCATCATTATTTTAAGGATTTCTTTGCCTTTCTCAGTTGAGGTGTCGAAATTTTCACTTACTGAAGTAAATTCTGCATTGGCTTGTTGCAAAACATTCCACAGATGGCTGAATTCAGTCAGTGTATTGAACATTAAGTCAATGCGGTAAACTACAACCCTCTCTATCTCTCCACGCTCAACTGCTTGTATCAGGCTCCGCATAGCCGGCCTTTCCTTACTCTTGCTGTCAACCGGTTTTTCGATAAAGGGCGCGTATTCACCGGTACACTCTCGCAAACAAAGTTCAATTTGTTTGTCGCCATTAGGGTCATTTTTTGTTTGCCGAGCATAGATTGCAATCATTTGTCAATACCTCCTATGTACGGGCTTTGTCAACTTCCGCCACCGATGTCATTTTTACTAACTGCTGCTGAATAATATAACACATTAAAAAAAATTATTTTCAAAAAAAGCGAGGTGAAAGCGTTTGCTAACACCCCGCTCGAGGCTGGTTTATGCGTTTAAATTGACTTGACAATTAAACGCATAGCTGTGCGAGTCTCTCCGCCCACATCAACATTTGCAAACCCCGGCACACACACAATGTCGATTCCCGAGGGGGCGAGATAACCACGAGCAATGGCAATAGATTTTATTGCCTGGTTAGTTGCTCCGGCGCCTACTGACTGTATTTCTGCCATTGTTTTTTCACGGACAACATTAGCAATAGCACCTGCAACTGCGTGGGGCGCAGATTTGGATGAAACTTTGATGATTTCCATAATACCCCTCCTGGTTAATTGTCATTTTTAAACGCCTTATCAATATTTTATAACTTTATGATATATTTTTCAATAGTTGGCATATAATAATTTATTCAACACAAATTTTTTCAATAGAAATTGTTCGCCCATTTTTGTCATCTATGCACAAAATTATTCCACACATGCTGGCTGGGCCTGTAGCATTTTGAAATCTTACTGGCATTTTTGTAACAAAACGTCGAATAACCAGCTTAGGATCGACCCCCAAGACGGAAAGGGAAGGGCCTGTCATGCCGATGTCGGTAATATAACCTGTTCCATTTGGAAGAATCTGCTCATCTGCGGTTTGGACATGCGTATGTGTTCCAAAAATGGCACTGACTTTCCCATCAAGGTAGAACCCCATAGCCCTTTTTTCCGATGTAGCCTCAGCATGGAAATCTACGATTATAAAGGCGTCTTGTACCTTGCTCAATATATCGTCCATAACTTCAAACGGATTTGCAAGGGCGTCCATAAAAACCGTTCCCATGAGGTTTACAACACAAACCCTGAATTTTCCCATATCGACTATGCAATAGCCCCTTCCCGGGACGGAGGAAGGGTAGTTTGCGGGTCTTATAATATATGGTTTTTCCTCAAGGTAATCTTGAATTTCATGGCGTTTGAATACATGGTTTCCCGTTGTGATGACATCTGCTCCGCTGGCGAAAATATGTTCGGCTGATTCGGGCGTAATGCCATTGCCATTTGCTGAATTCTCACCGTTGACTATGCACAGATCAATTTTATACAGCTTTTTAAGCGATGAAAGGCGCTTTCTCAGGATTTCGCAGCCAGAAGTTCCTACAACATCTCCGATTGCCATTATGTTCATCAAACCAGACCTCTTTCGTTTTTTGTATATGATACCCGCTTTTCTTATCATACAACCGTGTAAAATAAAAAGGCCGCACTTTTTACAGCGCGGCCTTTTTATTAGTAATATTACTTAGCGTATTCAATAGCTCTGTTTTCGCGTATTACATGCACCTTAATCTGTCCAGGATAGTCGAGTTCGTTTTCGATTTTTGCAACAATTTCTCTTGCCATAAGCACTATCCTGTTATCATCGACAATATCGGGCTTAACCATTATTCTAATTTCACGGCCGGCCTGAATAGCAAATGACTTGTCGACACCTTCAAAAGAGTTTGCAATTTCCTCGAGTTTTTCAAGACGTCTGATGTAATTATCGAGATTTTCTCTTCGAGCGCCCGGTCGTGCTGCTGAAATGGCATCGGCTGCTTGGACAAGGCAAGCAATAACAGTATGAGGTTCAACATCGCCGTGGTGTGCTTCAATGGCATGAATTACCTCGCTATGCTCCTTGTACTTGCGGGCAATTTCAACGCCGATTTCGACATGCGAGCCTTCTATCTCATGGTCAACTGCCTTGCCTATGTCGTGCAAAAGTCCTGCCCTTCGGGCTAATACAGGGTCGACGCCGAGCTCTGACGCCATAACCGCGCAAAGGTGAGAAACTTCAAGTGAATGGTCGAGTATATTCTGTCCGTAGCTTGTGCGGTAATGCAAGCGTCCGATTAATTTTACAAGTTCATGGTGAATGCCGTGGACACCTGCCTCGATAACGGCACGTTCACCTTCCTGCCTGATAGTGTTTTCGACGTCTTTTTTCGCCTTTTCAACCATTTCTTCAATTCTTGCTGGGTGAATTCGTCCATCTGAAATAAGACGTTCAAGTGAAATTCTGGCGATTTCACGGCGAACTGGGTCAAAACTCGAAAGCGTGATAGCTTCCGGAGTATCATCAATAATAAGGTCAACGCCTGTCAAAGTTTCAAGAGCTCTTATATTGCGGCCTTCACGGCCTATAATGCGCCCCTTCATTTCATCATTCGGCAGAGGTACAACGGAAACCGTAGCCTCGGCCACATGATCAGCGGCACATTTCTGTATTGCAAGGGATATAAGCTTGCGCGCTTTCTGTTCTGATTCTTCTTTAAGCTGCTGTTCAAATTCCTTGATTTTGACAGCTTTTTCATAAATAAGCTCATTCTCAAGGTTCTTCAGCATAAATTCTTTTGCTTGCTCAACTGTGAATCCGGAAATGCGCTCGAGCATTTCAAATTGGCGCTTCTTTATTTCTCCGGCTTCAGCGAGCTTCGCGTCAGCTTCGGCAATTTTCTTGTTGAGTTGCTCCTCTTTAGCCTCAAGTTGTTCAATCTTGCGGTCAAGATTCTCTTCTTTTTGCTGCAAACGTCTTTCCTGACGCTGAATTTCGATCCGCCGTTCTCTTACTTCCTTTTCGGCTTCACTGCGTATTCTGTGTGCTTCATCCTTTGCCTCAAGTAAAACTTCTTTTTTCTTGTTCTCAGTTGATTTAACAGCGTCACTTACAATCCGTTTGGCTTGTTCCTCGGCTGAACCAAGTTCTGACTCGGCAACACGTTTTCTATATACAATTCCACAGTAAAAAGCTGCCGCGCTGCACAGAATAAGCAAAACTATAAATGCTACTAAATAAATTCCTGTCGGCAATTGTTTTTGGGCACCTCCTTGTTGTTTGAATCACAGCAGGCGGCACACGTTATATATCCCCCAAACTCTTCTATTTTCAACGGCATTGATACCTTGTAGTAAGTATCTATACTTACATTAAAATTTAAAACCCAGCTGCCAGAACATGAACATATCCCAAAACTACCCACTTAAAGCGGTATTAGCAAATATTGAAATATATTCATAAAATCGGCAGATATCACTTAAACAAGTTACCTGTATATAGCCATTGACAGAACCTGCCGCAGCCTTTGGCAGGCATTGAGAATATTTCCAAAGATATATATCAAGCCTGCATGTAAAATCATGATTTTCTGGTAAAAATAGAGTTAAAGTGTATGACCAGCCTATAGTATACTATTTTAATTAGTTTGTGAAATAATGTCAAGTATAAGGTGGTTACAATTAATATTTAAGCAGGCTGCAGCAAGAACTTCACCGCAAATTTTAAAAAATGGCCTTTTTCGCCCAAGCCTACATAAAAACCAGGTCGTCTTGAAAATAGCAATATGTATTGGTATAATTATTATCACCTATGTTTTTACTCATAAATTTAAGGCCGAATAATAGGTAAATAATAAATTAACCAAGCGGCTAAGCATATTATTGGGTATCATATATTTGGAGGTTATTATTCGTGCAGCAGGAAAATTCGGAATTAGTAAGTGAAATAATGCGCCTTAAGCGCGAGCGCAATGCGTTGATAGTTGCTCACAACTACCAGAACGACGAGGTTCAGGATATCGCAGACGAGGTCGGCGATTCTTTCTATCTGAGCCGCGTCTGCGCAAAAAGCGACGCCGAGGTCATTGTATTCTGCGGGGTCAAGTTTATGGCAGAAAGCGCAAAGATATTATCCCCGCAAAAGACCGTCCTGCTGCCGGAAATAACGGCAGGCTGTCCTATGGCGGATTCCATAACCGCCGAGGATGTAAGAGCATTGAAAGCGAAGCACCCCGGCGTGCCTGTTGTCTGTTATATCAATACAACCGCCGAAGTAAAGGCCGAATGTGACATCTGCTGCACATCGTCAAACGCGGTAAAGATTGTCCGCAATATGCCCGAAAAAGAAATTATATTCTTGCCGGACATTAACCTCGGCACCTATGTTCAGAAACAGGTTCCGGAAAAGAACCTTATTCTGTTCAATGGCGGCTGCATAACCCACAACCGCTTCGGTGCTGAAGAAGTCGATGCGGCGCGCTCAAAATTTCCCGACGCGGCGGTCGCCGTCCATCCTGAGTGCAAGCCTGAGGTTTGCGACAAAGCGGATTTTGTCGGCAGCACGAGCGAGATTATAGATTTTTGCAGCAAGAGCGACAAAAAGCGTTTTATAATCGGTACGGAAATGGGTGTGCTCCATAAGCTCAAAAATGACAACCCAGACAAGGAATTTTACCTTATGACGCCGCGGCTTGTCTGTGTCAATATGAAAAAGACAAGCTTAAACAGCGTTTATCGCGCTTTGAGCGAAAACAGAACTGTAATTGAGGTAAACGAGGATATCAGAAAGCGCGCAGTTGCCTGCCTGCAGCGCATGCTGGATTTCAAATTTTAACTGAAGTTAATATAGATTTCGGAGGAACAAATGGCCAAAAAAGTCATAGCGGCAATGAGCGGAGGCGTCGACAGCTCAGCAGCCGCAGCTCTATTATTGGAACAGGGATATGATGTAATCGGCGTAACACTTAACGTATGGCCGTCAGAAAATTCGGAGCTTTCTTGCTCACGCACCTGCTGTTCCATAACCGACGTCGACGATGCAAGACATGTCTGCAACAAACTGGGTATTCCGCATTATGTATTGAACATGCGGGATATTTTTAAAAGAGATGTCATAGACTATTTTCTTGACGAATACATGAAGGGGCGCACTCCGAACCCCTGTATCGCCTGCAACGCCCACGTTAAATTTGAAGCATTGATGAACAAAGCGGAGCAGCTCGGCGCTGACTATGTCGCGACCGGGCATTATGCAACGATAATAAAAACCCCTGAAGGGGAGCTTGCCCTCAAGCGTTCAAAGGACGCTCATAAGGATCAGACCTATGTGCTTTATATGCTGGGTCAAAGGCAGCTTTCAAAGCTGCTGCTCCCCTGCGGCAAATATACAAAGCCGGAAATAAGGGCGATTGCAGAAAAGTACGGCCTGCCCAACTTTAAAAAACCAGACAGCCAAGACCTTTGCTTTGTCGGGCCGGAAGGATACGCCGGATTTATACGCAATAACTGCGCGGACCTTGCCCGCCCCGGCGATATCGTATGGAACGGCAAAGTCGTCGGCCACCACAACGGCATTTACAACTTTACGATTGGGCAGCACAAGGGACTTGGTTCTATTTCAAACGAAAAGCTGTTCGTCACATCAATAGACAGCAAAACAGCCACAGTCTATGTCGGAGAAAGCAAAGACTTGTTCAGCCGTTCGATGATTGTCACCGACCTTAAGTATATGCTGAAAAGCAGGATGAAAGACGGCGCCAGAGTCGGCGTAAAGATACGCTACAGCGCCAAAGAGGCCCCCGCTACCTTGCACATTGAGAACGACACAGCGACGGTTGTTTTTGATGAACCCCAAAGGGCAATAACCCCCGGACAGGCGGCGGTATTTTATCAGGACGATATTGTCCTCGGCGGAGGCATCATTTTAAAGCCCATTTCAGATAAAGAGTAATGCTCGAACAGCCTTATTTTGCCACAGCGGAGCCAATACTACAAATCATGCTTACAGCCTCCCGGAGCGAAAGCGCCCGGGAGGCTGTTGTTTTACATAGGACCCGCGTGTTCCTTGCCGGAACGGGCCTTGCCCTTGATTTCCGGCACCGGCTTCTGCGCGTTTTTCGGCTTTTTATCCTGAGCACCGCGGGGGTCGGTTCTTTTCTTGCCTGTATTGCCCATTAACTCATCTCCATAATAACTTCATATCACCCTTATTATTTTAAAATTACAATGTTTTATTACCGATGCGGCTTTTCGATTTACTCCAAAGCCATTCCTTGCTGATGTGAAAGCCGAAAAATAAAAAGCCGAAACAGTCCGCACTTTGGGACTGTTCCGGCTTTATTTCTACACTGTTTTTCTGCGTTGTCTTACGCTTCAATTAGCCCGCTCCGGCACTTTTCAATATACTCCATGCAGTATTCATCGCGTCCGACAATAACTTCTGCCGCGGCAATAAGGCTCATAAGCCCCTTGTCGAGCGGGTCGGCTATCGCGGTGTCAAGTCCCGCGGCGATGGCGCAGACAGCGAAAGCCCGGTTCAAAACCCTGCGCTTTGGCAGCCCGTATGAAAGGTTAGAAAGTCCGCAGGAAATATGGCAATTCGGGAATTCGCTGTGCAATTTTTCAATCGTCTTAAGCGCCTGTTTTCCCGCGTCCGGCGCGGCACCTACCGGTTTCAGCATCGGGTCAATATAGATGTCGCTTTCTGCTATGCCTTTCGAGGTTAGGTATGAAACAATCTTGCCGGCTATTGAGATGGCGGAGTCAGGCGTTTCCTCCATACCCGGCTCCGGAGAACAAAGCGCTACGACGCCGCAGCCGTATTCGAGGGCAAGCTCCGTCATGCCCTCAAGCCTTGCCTGTTCCGTTGTCACCGAGTTTATAAGGCCACCGCGCACACCGGCGGCTTTCAAAGCTGCTCTCGCAGCCTCAACGCTCGGTGTGTCCACCGATATGGGAAGACCCAGCTCTTTTCCCACAGTCTGGGCAAGAAACGCAAGATATTCCGGTTCTTCTTTTAGAAACATCCCTGCGTTTATGTCGATATACGCCGCACCGGCGTCATGCTGAGCCTTTGCAAGCTCGATAATTCTCGCTTTGTCTTTATTCTCAATTGCGGTTTTCGCAGAAGGTATAGAACTATTGATTTTTTCTCCGATTATAATCATTGCTTTTCTCCTTATTATAAATTAACGGGCTGGCAGCGTTCAGACCAAATAAAAACGCCGCGTCAAGGCTTCAAAGCGCCCGTATTATTCCGCTCTGTCTTTATTCATTTATGCACATATAATTTTACCATAATATAAAAAGTCACAGCGGCGACAACTAAGGCTATTAAAGCAACAACGACATAATAAAACGTGGACGACTGTCCAATATAGAGAAAGCTGTTAGATAGCAATAAATGTGACATATTTTTGCTCCGATTAATACTACGTAGTTTTCCGAAAGGCTGGCGGCCGATGTTTCCTTAAGCACTGTTTTCCGCACCAAAGACAAATTTACGCTTAAGAAAGCTCCAAAGCCCATGTTATAAGCAGGTTAGTGAGACTGTAAAAATAAAATTACCGATATTTCACTATAACATGACGGAGCAAAACAGTCAACATTCCGATCTCAGCTTAAAATTTTCTCAGCATATTTCTTAAAATTATCAATTTATTTACAAAATTTTCGTTGATTTGCTATAGACATTGCAAAATTTGTGGTATATAATTCTTATATAACTCGAAGGAGGATCTAAAATTGAAAAGGTTTACGAAAATATGCGCGTTGGTATGCGCTTTAGCAGCCAGTTTTTCGTTTTCAGGCTGTGCTGATACCTCATGGTCACTTAAGTCCGGAGATATTACGATGCCGACAGGCGTTTATGTGTATTTTCTTATGCAAAACGCAGGTTACGTAACAACTTATGCTGCTTCGTCCAGCTCTTCTTCAACTTCGTCCAATTCCGACCCCTGGTCCCAGCAAATCGACAGCAAAAACGCCGTTTCCTGGGCTATAAACAACGCGCTTGACAGTTGCAAACAGCTTATGGTAATTGAAAAACAGGCCGCTGAACGCAAAGTAACACTGACAAGCGATGAAAAGTCTGCGGCTAAAGCTAAAGCCGAGCAGGCTTATACTACTTACAAAGACCTGTTCACTAAAAACGGCATATCACAGGCCTCTATCGAAAGATATTTAGACGATATGTACCTAAAAGACGAACTTTTTAAGTCTTACTACGGCGAGAAAGGTGACAAGGCTGTTTCTGCCTCCGAATTGGCTGATTACTATACAAAAAACTTTGCTCATATAAAACAGATATTTGTTTCTAAGATAGACACCTCAACCTATCAGCCCCTGTCCAACGACAAGCTTGAGTCCCAGAAGAAAAAAGCGAACGAAGCCTATGCCGCTGTTAAAAATGACCTTAAGAACTTCCAAACTTACGTCGACAAATATAATGAAGATACCGGCATGAAGCAGAACCCCGACGGATATATCTTCAGCAAGCAAACCGCTCAATCACTCGGATACGACCAAAAGTTTGTGGACCTCGCCTTTTCACTTAAAGAAGGTGAAGTCGGCATGGCGGAATCGGATATGGGCTATTTCATCGAATACAGGGTAAAAACCGACCCTTCCGCTTCATCCTATAACGATTCTATGAAACAGACTGTTCTGTCGGAAATGAAGTATCCGGAATTTCAAAATCTTCTAAAAGACCTTGTGTCCAAAGAAAAATTCACTCAGAACGACAAGGCAATTAATAAGTTTAATCCGAAAAAAATTAAATTGAGCTGATTTAAAAGGCTGTCCGCCCTATATAGGCGGACAGCCTTTTTTCACCGCTAAAACACCTGTGTGAAAATCAGTGTTGCAAAAACGCCGACACCCGCTGATATCAGCAATTTCAGAACCGAGATGGCCCGTTTCTTAATGCGCTGCATTTTATCTTCCGAACACGGCGTGTCCTCATGTGAAAGGTTATCAATGATACGGCGGGCTTCCTGCGATAATGTATTTTCATTTGTACCGCGGCTACCGTCTATGTTAATAAAAAATATAGCACGTTCAAAATAGTCGCTTCCTGTCTCTTTTATTTCTACAACACGTCTGGTTACTCCTTTAACCATGTCCAGTCCCCCCAGCCAGTGTTTTCTTCATAAGGATATTCTTGTCTAAGCAGTTTTAAATATTCGCTGTACGTTCCAAATATTTATGTGGAAATAATAGGCATACTCTCATCTTGGTTCGAATCAGCAATATTAAGTGTTATACAAAAAGTAATTCTCACCAAAGATTTATTGATTAAAACTCGTATGGACTACAAGATATGCTATTATGGTTTAAACAGGTTTACATAATAATTGTTGAAAACTCTGTTGAAAAGGTTGAAAACTTCCGGGCATGTCCACTATTTATGCCGTCTGAAATGTTGGAAACGATTTAAACACCGTTTTTCTTCGCACATTATGTAAAATTACAGATAGTTTATGTGCTTTTGTATTGCTTTTATACAATATTTAACAATGATAAAAACTATACCCGATGAAAAATTCACTCCCCCGTTTCTTGTTTCAACAACGAATAATTTTCTCCCACAAGCAGTAATGTTTAATGACAATATCTGGGGAGGGATTATTACGGGGTATTATATAAGTGTTGAACCTGACGTAAGAGTATATGTGGAGGACCTAAATCCCACAGGAGAAAAAACAATATTTTTCATTCACGGCTGGCCGGGAAGCCATAAGCTGTTTGAATATCAATTCAACGAGCTGCCAAAACTGGGCTACCGCTGTATTGGGATCGACTGCCGGGGGTTTGGCATGTCTGATAAACCGTGGAATGGTTATACTTACGACCGACTTGCCGATGATGTACGGGTTGTGATAGACACGCTGAAACTCAATAATATTACTCTCGGCGGACATTCAACAGGCGGAGCCATCGCCTTGCGCTACATGTCAAGGCATAACGGCCACGGCGTTTCTAAGCTGGCCCTTTTTGCCGCTGCGGCTCCGAGCCTTGTCCAGCGCCCCTATTTCCCCTATGGGCTGAAAACACAGGCCGTCACCGATATAATCAACGGCACATATACTGACCGTCCGAAAATGCTCAGAGGTTTCGCCGACATGATTTTTTACAGATATGTGACGCCGGAGTTCTTGGATTGGATTTTCAGTCTGGGGCTTCAGGCGGCAAGCTGGGCTACGGCGGCGATTGCAAATACCTGGCTCAATGAGATTCTGTTTGAAGACATGAAGGCGGTAAATGTGCCGACGCTGATACTACACGGCATCAATGATGAGGTCTGCCTGTATCCGCTGGCGGTCGCACAGAAGAACGGCATTGCAGGCTCCAAACTTGTCACCTTTGAGGCCTGCGGGCATTTCCTTTTCTATGACCAGCGCGAAAAGTTCAATGATGAGCTGATAAAGTTTGTTGAAGGTTGATATAAACTTTATAAAGCCAAATAAAAAACTCTTTTGGGTTTTCCAAAAGAGTTTTTTGTAAATGATTTTATATATTACATAAGTATACTCTGCCGGTCGTTTGCCCTCACTTGGGTATGTAAAACATACAATTCATTGGCATTGGCGGCGAGATTAATTATCCTCGCCCCCGTTTTCCCAGTTGAGAGGTACAATAGTACACACGATGTATATTAACAGAGCCATCAGCCGGCTTAATTTTCTTCGCCCTCGTTTTCCCAGTTGTGCCAGACATGCTGAACGTCGTCGTCGTCCTCCAGAGCCTCGAGAAGGAGATTCATATGTTTAATATCGTCTTCATTGTCGAGATGCACATAGTTTGAGGGGATACGCTCATCCTCGGCGGATATGATATTATACTTCTTGGCCTCAAGAGCGACGCGCACATTGTGCAGGTCATTCGGCTCAGTGAAGATCTCGAACACCTCGTCGTCTGAATTCACATCAACTGCACCGGCTTCAAGGGCGTCTTCCATCAGCTTATCTTCATCAACATCGGCGGCCTTTTCGATTACAATAACGCCTTTCTCTTGGAACATCCAGCTAACACAGCCGTTCTGTCCGAGGTTGCCGCCGAATTTATCGAAATAATGGCGCAGGTCGCCTGCTGTACGGTTGCGGTTGTCTGTCAGTGTTTCAACAATAACCGCGACTCCAGAAGGGCCATAACCCTCGTAAATAATACCTTCGTAATCGCTCTTTTCCTGACCGCCAGCGGCCTTCTTGATGACTCTTTCGATATTTTCGTTCGGAACATTATTTGACTTTGCTTTTGCTATAAGATCGGCAAGCTTTGAGTTTGAAGCCGGATCGGGTCCGCCTTCCTTAACAGCAACAGCAATTTCACGTCCGATTTTTGTAAATATCTTTGCGCGCTGAGCGTCACTTTTTTCTTTTTTATGCATTATATTTTTCCACTTTGAATGACCTGACATATAAATGCCTCCAAAAGCTATTTTATAACAAACACATAGTGTATCTTATTTTATCATACATAAGTGTCTGTTCGCAACTGCAAATTAAGACATAAACCCACTATCGCTCAGCCTATTACTGCCGCACTTCAAGCTGCAGGGGGTGTGACCCCGCCAGACAAATGCAATACGCCCTTACCTTAATTCAGGCAAATGAGCGCAAAAAAATAACGGCCAATTACGGCCGTTATTTTTGCAAAGGTTTACGATTGAGCCGCCCCGGCAGATATTTTCCTGAAATCTATTTCTCCGTTGTTCAGGAAAGCTTCAACGCTGTCGCCGGCCTTTATGCCGTTCTCAAGCATGCGTTCAGACAATTTGTCTTCGATTTTTGACTGGATCGCACGCCTTAAGGGTCTTGCTCCATACACTGGATCAAAGCCCTCTTCGGCAATCTTTGCGACGACTTCGTCCGGGAACTTGACCTCAATTTCAAGGCCTTTGAGCCTCTTTTCAAGCACGTCAAGCATGCGTCTGGCGATCTTCTGAATATCCTCGTTGGTAAGCTGCTTGAACACTATAATATCGTCGATACGGTTGAGAAATTCCGGACGGAATGTGCGTTTGAGTTCGCCCATAACATCGGATTTGATATCCTGGTTCGTCCTCTCGGCGCTTTCATCAGAGGCAAATCCCAGCCTGCGGTTATCTGTAATCATTCTTGCGCCGACGTTTGAAGTCATGATTATAACAGTATTCTTGAAATCAACCCGGCGACCCTGTGAATCCGTCAGGATACCGTCCTCAAGAATCTGGAGAAGGATATTGAACACATCCGGGTGCGCCTTTTCGATTTCATCGAAGAGTATGACGGAATACGGGTTGCGGCGTACCTTTTCTGTCAGCTGGCCGCCCTCTTCATAGCCGACATATCCCGGAGGCGAACCGACAAGACGTGATACCGCGAACTTCTCCATATACTCTGACATATCTACCCTGATTATCGAATTCTCATTGCCGAACAGCGCCTCTGCAAGAGCTTTTGACAACTCTGTTTTACCGACACCCGTCGGTCCGAGGAATATAAACGAACCTATCGGACGCTTCGGGTCTTTTATGCCCACTCTGCCGCGCCTGATGGCCCTTGAAACGGCCCTGACCGCCTCGTCTTGGCCTATAACGCGCTGGTGAAGAATATCTTCCATATGGAGCAGGCGCTCGCTTTCTTCCTCAGCAAGCTTCTTTACGGGGATTCCCGTCCAGCTTGACACAATTTCGGCTATGTCCTCGCTGGTTACTTCATTGACTTTGCTGAGGTTCGACTCCTGCCACTGCTTCTTTTGCGCCTCAACCTTTTCTTTGAGGGCTTTCTCTTCATCGCGCAGCTTTGCGGCGCGCTCAAATTCCTGGGATTTTACGGCCGACTCTTTTTCTTCCCTCAGCTTTCTGAGCTTTTCATCCAGATCTCTTAAGTCATTCGGAGCCGTAACTGATTTTAACCTCAGGCGGCTTGCCGCCTCATCGACAAGGTCGATTGCCTTGTCAGGCAGATATCTGTCTGTGATATAACGCGCTGACAGCTTTACTGCCGCTTCCAAAGCGCCTTTAGAAATACGTACCTTGTGGTGCGCTTCATATTTGTCACGGAGCCCCTCAAGTATCTGGAGCGTCTCCTCTTCGCTCGGTTCGCCAACCATTACCGGCTGGAACCTGCGCTCAAGGGCGGCGTCCTTTTCGATATATTTGCGGTACTCGTTAAGTGTTGTTGCGCCGATTACCTGAATCTCGCCGCGGGCCAACATCGGCTTTAAGATATTCGCGGCGTCAACTGCGCCCTCAGCCGCTCCCGCGCCGATGATTGTGTGCAGCTCATCAATAAATAGAATGACATTGCCGGCATTCTTGACCTCTTCAAGGGCTTTCTTTATGCGTTCCTCAAATTCTCCGCGGTATTTTGTGCCGGCGATCATGCCGGAAATATCAAGTGAAAATACGCGCTTGTCTTTTAAAAGCTCCGGCAGTCTACCTTCGACGATCTTTTCCGCAAGACCTTCGGCTATCGCAGTTTTACCGACGCCCGGCTCACCGATAAGGCACGGATTGTTTTTCGTACGGCGGGACAAAATTTGAATAACGCGCTCAATCTCCTTTTGACGGCCTATTACCGGGTCAAGCTTGCCATCGCGGGCAGCATCAGTAAGATCCCTGCCGAACTGGTTTAGTGTAGGTGTATTTGTATGCTTGCTTTGAACCTTGCCGGCCTTGTTTATTGCGGGTGAGAATCCCGGTGTCTTCGGTCCGGTAGCCTGCGGTTCAAGACCGATTTCACGGATAATGTCTTCATAGAGACTCCTGGGGTCGCACCCAAGTTCAATAAGAATTCTCACCGCAACGCTGTCGCCTTCGCGCAGCAGCCCCATCAAAAGATGTTCGGTTCCGACATAGCTGTGCCCCATATTGCGCGCCTCATAATATGCCAGCTCTATAATGCGTTTGCCGCGCGGGGTAAGATCCTGTGCCGAAACCTCATAAGGCTCACCGCGGCCGACAAGCTGTTCAATAATTCTCTCTATCTGATCGGCAGTTATGCCGGCGTTTTCAAGAACCTTGGCAGCGACGCCTGTTCCTTCTTTCAAAAGTCCGAGCAGGATATGTTCGCTTCCTATATAATTGTGTCCCATTTCTCCCGCCGACTTCATGGCCAAACTGAAGGCTTTGTCGGCCTTTTCTGTAAATCTATCAAACATTTTTTACGCCTCCCTGCTATTGAAATTTATCCAGAAACATATCTATGGTTGACAAGTATTTTGAATATAAGTCAGTATTCAAAAAATCTATTTTAATCCGCTCCGACGGCTGCAAAGATATTCGCCGCCGGAGCGGCGCTTTTCTTATAATCCCGCAAGCTTTTCCCTGACTATCTTGGCTCTTAGTTCATCGCGCTGCTTTGAATCGAGATTGCGGCCTGCTGATGCTATCAGCGTTGACGGCTGCACCTCGCTTATAATCTCGTTGAGTATTTCAAGCGGGATATCTATAATCTTCATTGTGGCACCAAGCCTAACATTTGAAATGAGCGACATACATTCCTCGGTGCTCAGAATATGTGCGTTCTTAAGTACACCGAAACTGCGCCAGACTTTATCTTCGAAAACAGCTCCGGTCTTTCTATATGCCTCGCGTGCCTCAAGCTCCTGATTTATGAGCTGTTTTGCCACAGCAGTCAGGTCGTCAATAGCCTGTTTTTCCGATATGCCGAGCGTCACCTGATTTGACAACTGGTAGAATGAGCCGTTGACGCGGCTTCCTTCACCATAAGTACCGCGCATTACAAGCCCCAGCTTTGATACAGCGGCAATGAAATTATTGAGAGCACCTGATTCTTCGAGGGCCGGCAGATGGAGCATAAGGCTTGCGCGCAGCCCTGTTCCTAAGTTGGTAGGGCACTGAGTTAGGTACCCGAGGTTTTCATCAAAGGCGTATTTCAGTTTCTCGTCAAACTGGTCGTCGATATAATCGGCCTGTTTCAGCGCCTGCTCAAGCTGCATGCCCGGAAGCATGACCTGAATTCTTATATGGTCTTCCTCATTGATCATAATGCTTACGCTCTCATCCTTTGAAAGGAAAAGGCCTCTGCCCTCGCGGTTGGCGGCAAATTCCGGGCTTATTAGGTGCTTCTCTGACAATGACATCGCTCTCGCGGGCGTAAGCTTCTGCATATCGATGAAATCGAATTTCCCGGAAAGGTCGCTGCCAAACAGAGCGGCGCGAGCCCTCTCTATAACCTCCGCGCTCTGCTCCTTAGTCATTCTGCATGGGAAAGGAATATCGGCAATATTTCTCGCTAATCTTATCCTTGTGCTTATTACGACCGACCCTTCCGGGCCCGTTTCAAGATACCATTTCAATTGCCATCCACCTTCTTTTCAATTTCCTTGATCTTGTCGCGAAGCACCGCCGCTTTTTCATATTCCTGCGCCGCTACGGCATCGTTGAGCTGCTTCCTTAAAGATGTCAGCTCGCGCTGAAGCTTGAGCTCCTTGCCTGCCGCCGCCGGGAATTTGCCGACATGACGCGTCCTGCCGTGAATACGCTGGATATAAGGAAGCATCTCGTCATAAAATTCCCGATAGCAGTTAGCACATCCGGCCATCGCTGACTGCGCAAACTGTTCAAACGTGGTTCCGCAGAAACTGCACTTATGGCCGCCAAGCACCGAGCGGTTCGGCAGTTCCTGTGAAAACAGGCTTCCTAAAAGATTCTGAATACCAAAGTTCATTGCCCCAAATGGATTAAAGCTGCTCATATCGCTGATAATCGAATCATAACCCAGTTCAGCGGCACATGTCGGGCAAAGGTGTACTTCTTTTATTTTACCGTTTATATTCTCGCGAAAATGGAATGTCGCTTCATTCTGCTTACATCTTCCACACAACATAAATAACAGCCCCTTTCTGACTTTACAGTTTGTTCAATCAGTCAATCTGAATCCACCAAAGTAATAAGCATATGTTTTATTACCGACGCTCTGACGGTGTCGCGCAATGGTTGGGGAATACCCCTGTAAACCTGCGCACTTGATGCCGCCCTCAGAAGTTTATCGGCCTCCTCGCCGATTGCACCGGCATTGAAAAGATTTGATATATATATCCTCGATGTTTCCTCGTTAAGTCTATCTCCTATTGCGTTTATAACCTGAGTCAGCATATCGTTTCCGCTTTGAACCTTTCGGATTATGCGGATAAAACCTCCGCCGCCTCTCCGGCTTTCTACGATATATCCTTGCTCCGGCGTGAAGCGTGACGTGATAACGTAATTAATCTGACTCGGAACGCATCCCAGCTTGTTTGCGAGTTCATTGCGTTGAATTTCAGCAATACCGTCTGCTTCTGCAAGCATTTGCTGTATCATTTCTTCAATCATATCACTAAGTCTCACGCTCTCACCTCATTTCATTTTTGTCTTTGACTTTCTTTGACCTTCAACTATATTATATAACCATATTATTAATAGTCAAAGTCAGTTAAAGTCAAATTTCTAAATCTTAGTGAATCTACTTCGAATTATCTCACTCATGCTTCGTTTTTCCAACTAATGCTCACTTTCTCGCAGTCTTTTGTTCACCCGGATTATCGCCTTTTGATAAAACTTAAATATATTTTATGCCAAAAATGTTGATTTTATACTTTTCTGTGTGTAACCAATTTTGAGTCTCTGCCATAGTATATTGATGTAAGCATGAAAGGAGGTTATCTACTATGTCATGTGGTTCAAACTTCTTCTGTGGCAACAATAACAACTGGTGCTTATGGATTATACTCATCATCATCATTATTTGTTGCTGCTGTAACGGAGGCTTTAACGGCGGTTGCTGCGACGACTAACAGATTACAAGCATAAAAAGCCCGGGCGAATGGCGAAGTTACATAGGGAAACCGAATAAATAATTTCTATGTGTCCCTATTTGAAACGGGGCGGATAGTTTCACTATCTGCCCTTTCGCCATGTTATACTGTAATATTTCGATATAAATATAAATCGGCGCGCTGCAAAACTCATATTTTGCAGCGCGCCTGTTATATTATAAATGGTTAAAACTTAATCGTCCTCTTCATCCTTATCATCATTGTCGTCGTCAGCATCGTCAGTATCATCATCGTCGCAGTCACAACTAAAATCAAACTCCAGCTTCTCGCCGCAGTTCGGGCAGCTTATTTCGCCATCTGAAAGAAGCTCTTCGTCGAGATAAACTTTCTCGCCGCATTTCGGGCAGGTTACCTCGTAATAATCCGTATCGTCATCGTAATCGTCATCGTCGTCGTCATCGTCATCGCCATAGAAATCTTTTTCAAGGTCTTCAAGATCTTCATCTATAGCGTCAACCTGCTCGGATAATTCTGATAAACCGTCTTCTATATCAGATACTGAAAGGGCCATGTCGTCGAGAACCTCTACTATCGCCTTTATAATGCGGCCTTCTTTTGAAGATTCATCAACACCAAGACCTTCAACCAGGCCCTTTAAATAAGCGACCTTTTCTGTTACTGTCATTACAAACGCCTCCTTAATCTGTTTTAGTCAGTTGGACTTTTAGCTGCCTTTGTATTATTTACATTACGCGCGTTCCATATACTCTCCAGTGCGGGTATCAACACGAATCATATCGCCTTCATTGATAAAGAGAGGAACCTTGATTGTAGCGCCAGTTTCGAGTGTAGCAGGTTTTGTGGCGTTTGTCGCAGTATCGCCTTTAAAGCCTGGTTCGGTTTGGGTAACCTGAAGTTCAACGAACGTCGGAGGCTCTATTCCAAAAACATTTCCCTTGTATGACAGGATCTTGCAATCCATGTTCTCTTTGACAAACTTAAAGTTATCAGACAGTTGATCCTTATTAAGAGGAATCTGCTCAAAGGTTTCTTTATCCATAAAGTAATAAAGGTCGCCGTCGTTATAAAGGTACTGCATGTCCTTTCTCTCGACATATGCCGTCGGGAACTTATCAGTCGGGCTGAATGTTTTTTCAATTACAGCACCTGTTATAACATTCTTTAGCTTTGTGCGGACGAAAGCCGCGCCCTTTCCGGGCTTAACATGTTGGAATTCAACGACGGAATATACACTTCCGTCCATTTCAAAAGTTAATCCATTTCTAAAATCGCCTGCTGAAAGCATGGTGTGACCTCCATTAAATACAGAATAATAGCGAATAGCGGCGCAGGATGCCCAAACAATTCATTGTCATAATCTCTTAATCTTTCCTGTAAACTGCTTCGCGGGTATTCCTTCTGCCGCATTTATAGCATATAATTAAAGTTTATCCTATATGAGAAAGATTTGCAAGTCCAAAATAAAAATATTACTTAAAAAAGAGAAATGATTTACAGTGTTATAAGCTCTTTCGGGCTCTTTGAGAAGTTTATAATGCCATCTTTTGTGATGAGTACCATGTCCTCTATCCTGACGCCAAACCTGCCTTCAAGATATATGCCGGGTTCAACCGTCATAATCATGCCAGGCTCGAGGATAGCGTCACAGCTTGGAGAAAGGCGCGGCTCCTCATGGATAAGAAGGCCTACGGAATGTCCAAGGCCATGACCGAAACAGCCTTTATATCCGGCATTGTCAATTATATCACGCGCGATTTTGTCAATATCACTGCACTTTTTGCCTGCTGCAAGGGCGTTTAAGGCCTCTGTCTGGGCTTTAAGCACGGTGTCATAGACCTTTTTCTGCTCGCTGGTAATTTTGCCTACGGCGACCGTCCGCGTCATGTCTGAACAGTATCCGTTGACGACAGCGCCCGTATCCATTGTAAAGAAATCGCCGGCCTTTATCTTTCTGTCACCGGGAACGCCATGGGGCAGTGAAGTATTTTCGCCCGTTATGGTGATAAGGTCAAAGGACGGCCCCTTTGCGCCGTTTTTCTTCATAAAATACTCGATTTCAAGCGCTATGTCGCGCTCCGACACGCCCGGCTTTATATATTCGAGTATGTGGTCAAAGGCCGCGTCCGTTATGGCTTGAGCCTTTTTGATGTTCTCAATCTCAGCGTCCGATTTTATCATGCGCATATGTGAGATAGTTTCACTGATACTGTCTGACAAATCGAACTTTATGTCCGGCAGCATGCGTTTGAACTGCTGGGCGGTAGACACCGGCATGTCATAAGACTCAATGCCTATCTCCTTGACATCAAACTTTTTCACAAGCTCTGCAAGCTGTGCCTTTGTATCAGTCATAAGCACTACTTCACAGCCCTGTGCCTGTTTTTTAGCCGCCTCTATATACCTCGAATCAATCAGGAACACCGCATGGTCCTTTGTTATGAACAACAGCCCATCCGATGACGGAAAACCAGTAAAATAATAGCGGTTATGTTCTGAATAGATTATCGCTGCATATGAATCATCTTTTAGCTTAGATTGGAATGTTTGAATATTGCTCATCTTAAGTCCTCCGATTGATGCTAAATGCGGTGCAGCCGCGCCACACTTAGTAAATTTGATTTTATAAAAGATCCTTGAGGCCATTAAGCGCTAAGATATAGCTGTTTTTGCCGAAGCCGACAATCGACCCGGCACATACTGGGGCAATTACCGAATGGCGGCGGAACTCCTCACGCGCGTAAACATTCGACATATGCACTTCCACACAGGGGATTTTTATTGCGGCAATAGCGTCACGAATCGCAATGCTGTAATGCGTGTACGCCCCGGCGTTTATTACAACGCCGTCAAAATCGCCTCTTGCAGAATGAAGGCGGTCAATAATGTCGCCCTCGCTGTTTGACTGGTAGATTTCGCACTCAAGTCCAAGCTCCTGAGCCTTGTGCATGATTTCAGCATTGATATTATCAATCGTATCTTTCCCGTAGATACCCGTTTCGCGCTCGCCCAAGAGGTTGAGGTTTGGGCCATGGATTACCAGTACTTTTCTTTTGTTAAGCATACTCATATCACTTCACCGGCTTTTTCACAATATATTTTTTTCATCGTAACGGCGTCCTGCGCCTGCGTTCCGCGCGATTCGCAGATAAAAACAGGTGTGCATCCGTATTTTATACACAGTTCCGCCACAATTTCAAAATCTGGGCCGTAACCGGGGTCATTGAAAGTCAAGTGCCGCTTTTCGCCGCCTTTTTCGGTGTATTCTATATGGGAAAAGTGGGAATGGAATGTATAAAACCGTTCGGTGCCGAGTTTATCCTTTATCGCCTTGAAAATCGCCTCAAAATCTTCGATTGTTGCAAGGCCGCCGAGGGTGCGTGCATAAAGATGCCCGAAATCTATGCAGGGTATCAATCTCTCGTCGAGGCTGCATATTTCTATGACTTCATCTGCCGTACCGAGCTGGTTTAGCTTGCCCATTGTCTCCGGGCAGATGTGTATATCAGAAAGCCCCTGGGCGTCAAGGGCTTCAACTGCCCTTTTGAAAGTGTCTTTCGCCGTTTCCAGCGCCCATTGCCGGTCTTTGCCTGAACAAGAGCCGCAGTGCACCACGATCCTGTCGGCGCCCATATCATGGGCCGCCTGCGCGCTTCTGACGATATAGCCTATACTGTTATTGCGCTTTTCTTCATCAGCGCTCGACATTGAAATATAATAGGGCGCATGGACTGAAAGCCGGATTCCGTTTTCACGTGCCTTTTTGCCGAGCTCCGCTGCCTTTTTTGATGTAATCCTTATCCCGTGTCCGCCCTGATACTCATATGCAGTAAGGCCCAGCGAAGCAACATAAGCAGGCGCCTCAATGACATCCTTAAACCCAGCCTCAAAGAAGCTGTCCTCATTGCCGGCAGGGCCGAAAAACGGCATATTGTTCATTAATTTGTGCCTCCGTCTTTCTTTAAATTCTTGTAGTATCGGTTTATAACGGGCCGTTCAAGCATTCTCCTGATTTTGAATATAATGTTTTCCCGCGGGTCAATCGGCGTTACAAGCCATGCTTTTATGCCAGCAAGGTGTGCGCCCGCCACATCCGTATAAATCTGGTCGCCTACTGCCGCCACATTCTCGCGGGGAACGCCCATCTCGCGTACAGCGCGCAAAAAGGCGCGCGGAAATGGTTTCATCCCGTTGCAATAAAACGGCAAACCAAGAGCTTTTGAAAACTTTGAAACACGGTTCTGACGGTTATTCGATATTATATAAAGTTTAATATTGACCTTTTTCAGCGATGCTATCCAGTTAATCAATGCCTCGTCCGGAAGTTCCACATAACGCGGCGCAAGCGTATTGTCAATATCGAGAACAAGGGCCTTTATTCCCTCTTTTTCGAGTATTTCCGGAGTAATCTCATTGATTTTTGAAAATATTCTGTCTGGAACAAGCCGCAAGTGTGAACACCATCCATAAATACCGCGAAGGCGGAGAGATTTCGTTTTTAAGATGCCTGTACTGCATTATATGTCTACCCTGATATTGTTTGCAACTGAAGACTTGATTTATCAATTTAAACAGAGTGCTGCCGCAGCATAATATTGCCATAAACCTTAGTTTTCTTAAGGGCTTTTCTTTTATTTTAAAAAAGCGCAAAAAAGCGGGCGTTCAACGCCCGCTTTTAAGCCCGTTCACCGCAAGGGAAATATTAGTGCTTGCGCTTGCGGGCAGCCTCAGACTTCTTCTTGCGCTTGACAGAGGGTTTTTCATAATGTTCCCTCTTACGGATTTCTGCCAAAACGCCAGCCCTGGCGCACTGCTTCTTAAACCTCCTAAGAGCACTCTCGAGAGATTCGTTTTCCTTTACCCGAATTTCAGCCATCTTAAATTCCCTCCCTCCGTCTACCAGCAGGGATATATTTTTTCCGGCAGCATTCGCGGCAAACTCCTGCTGCCGGCACTGGAGAACTCAAAGTAATAAATTTATCCTGTCAAAAGCAAAAAAGTCATAATTGTATAAACACATTATACTATGGCGAACAAGTATCTGTCAAGGGTTTAACAGTCCGGCCTGAAACCCAAATGGATTATTTTGCCACAATATTGATTAATTTGTTTTGAATATAAATTACCTTAATGATATTCTTCCCCGCTATAGCAGAGGCAACTTTGTCGAGGGATTGAGCCATAGCCTGAACCTGCTCTTTTTCAGCGCCGACAGGAATCGTAATTGTTCCTTTCAGCTTGCCGTTAACCTGAACAGGAATTTCGACGGAGTCATCTTTGCACTTTTCTTCGTCATATTCCGGCCATTTCTGCTCGTTCAACATTCCGCCGAACTTTTCAATCTCCCAAAGTTCTTCTGTAATATGCGGAGCGAAAGGATTAAGAAGCAGCAGCAGGGTTTTGAATTCCCCGCGTGTTATAGAGCCTTTGTCTGTAATCTCATTTAAGAGCGACATCATGGCGGCTATAGCAGTGTTAAACTTGAGGTTCTCGATATCCTCACTTACCTTTTTGATACATTTGTGCATTGAGGACTCAAGCTCTTTACTATAGCCTTCCTCGTCTGTTACGATATCCTGAAGTGCAAATACGCGCTCAAGGAAGCGGCGGCAGCCTTTTATACTTGCTGAGGACCACGGCGCTGCCTTTTCAAAATCGCCAATGAACATTTCATAAAGGCGCATCGTATCTGCACCGTACTCTTTAACAATTTCATCAGGATTTACGACATTGCCGCGTGATTTTGACATTTTCTCGCCGTTCTCGCCGAGAATCATGCCATGGCTGGTACGCTTTTTATACGGTTCTTTATACGGCACTATGCCCATGTCATAAAGCGCTTTGTTCCAGAATCTTGAATAGAGCAGATGAAGGGTAGTATGCTCCATACCGCCGTTATACCAGTCAACAGGCAACCAATACTCGAGTGCATCTTTGCTTGCAAGCTCCTTGTCGTTATGCGGGTCGCAGTAACGGAGGAAATACCACGATGAACCCGCCCACTGCGGCATGGTATCGGTTTCTCTTCTCGCTTTGCCTCCGCACTTCGGGCACGTGGTGTTAACCCAATCCTCCATTGCGGCAAGTGGTGATTCGCCATTATCCGTCGGTTCGTATGATTCTACTTCAGGCAGACGCAGCGGAAGCTGGTCTTCCGGAATCGGTACCCATCCGCATTTTTCGCAGTGAACAAGCGGAATCGGTTCGCCCCAGTAGCGCTGACGTGAGAACACCCAGTCGCGCAGTTTGAAGTTTACCTTCTCGCGGCCGATGCCTTTTTCGGTCAGCCATTTTTTTATCTTTACCTGTGCCTCCTGAACGGTCAGGCCGTTGAGGAAGTCGGAGTTTACCATAATACCTGTCTCGCAGTCGGTGAAAGCTTCTTTTTCAACGTCACCGCCTTTGACGACTTCAATTATCGGCAATCCGAATTTCTTCGCGAACTCCCAGTCACGGGTGTCGTGCGCCGGAACCGCCATAATGGCGCCGGTGCCGTATGACATAAGTACATAGTCGGACACGAATATCGGAATCTCCCGGCCGTTGACTGGATTTATCGCCTTGACGCCCTTTATTTCTACACCCGTCTTCTCCTTCTGGACCTCGGTGCGTTCAAAGTCAGATTTGCGCGCCGACTGTTCGCGGTATGCGATGAGTTCTGGCATATTCTCTATAAGCGAGCTCCATTTTTCAATATTCGGGTGCTCTGGAGCTATAACCATATAGGTCGCGCCAAAAAGCGTATCCGGGCGGGTGGTGTAAATAGTGAGCGTGTCGCCCGCTGTTGTTTTGAAGTTGACTTCTGCGCCCGTCGAGCGCCCTATCCAGTTGCGCTGCTGGGTTTTTATGCGTTCAAGATAATCAACCTCATCGAGGTCGTCGATGAGCTTCTGCGCATAGTCAGTAATCTTGAGCATCCACTGGGATTTTACCTTGCGGATGACCTCGCCGCCGCAGCGCTCGCAAACACCGTTGACAACCTCTTCATTGGCGAGTACGACCTTGCATGAGGTGCACCAGTTTACGGCCATTTCTTTCTTGTATGCAAGACCCTTTTTGAACAACTGGAGGAAAATCCACTGTGTCCACTTGTAATAATTCGGGTCTGTCGTATTTATTTCACGGGACCAGTCAAAGGACAGTCCGAGGCTTTTGAGCTGCTGCTTAAAGCGCGCGACATTCTTCTTTGTTACTATTTCAGGGTGTATGTGATTCTTGATTGCAAAGTTCTCGGTCGGAAGTCCGAAAGCGTCCCAGCCCATCGGATAAAGGACATTATATCCCTGTAGCCTGCGTTTGCGCGCGACAATGTCAAGCGCGGTATATGAACGCGGGTGTCCGACGTGAAGCCCTTGCCCCGATGGGTAAGGGAATTCAACCAGTGCATAATATTTCGGGAGTGTATAATCGTCCTTCGCGCGGAACGTGCCTTTCTTTTCCCATATGTCCTGCCACTTTTTCTCTATTGCGGCAAAATCGTAACGCAATGTTTTTCCCTCCAATATGTTTGACGGCGTTATTGTGCCCCAGCACTTCCGCCGTCAGCTACCTTGGACAGTTCGACTTCTCTGCCGTCGGCCCAAAGTCTTTCAAGATTATAGAAACTCCGCGTATCACGGTGGAATATATGAATTACGACTGATCCGTAATCGAGTATAATCCATGTAGAAGACTGCATGCCTTCAACGCGGAGAGGTTCTACCCCAATCTCTGACAACTTGAATTCAAGCTCCTCAGCCAGCGCGCGGACCTGTGTGGTGCTGCTGCCCGACGCTATGAGGAAATAGTCGGCTAAGATGCTTATGCCGGCAATATCAATCGCTTTGATGTCCTCAGCTTTTCTGCCGTTTAGAATCTTGACTGCCTCTTTTAAAATTTCTTTGCCTGTCAGGAATACCGCCTCCTTAAATATCAATTCTTCGTATCAAATCATCTGTTGCCTGACAGTATATTTTCAAAATCATCGGCGTTGTTGTCCGTTTTGACTGAATCAGCCATCTGTACAATTTTAAGGTCATATATGCTTAGCTCAGTGTCCTCGGGCACAAAGTGAGCATTTAAAATTTCTAAAAGTTCGTCCTTATGCACCGAATAATAATCTACGCCGTCCAAACTGAATGGTTCACCGGGCATAGTGTAAACAGCGGCGTCGGATAAGTTTATATCCTTTGCCAAGTTATAAAACTCAAGCATTTGATACCCTGACAAATCCGTCAGGAAATTGGGGGCAGATACTACCGGAACTATCTTTGTTCCAATTTCCCAAGCGCTCATGGATTTAATCTTTTGCATCAGTGCCGCCAGAAAGATTCTTTGGGCGTTGAGCCGCCCCAAATCGCCCTGGGACCATCCTTTTCTGTAGCGTACAAATTGTTCCGCTTTTGCCCCGTTTAAGTGCTGAAGCCCTTTTTTCAGATGGATGTGAAGATCCTGCTCATCGTCGTCATAATTCATATTGATCGGTACGTCAATGTCGACCCCGCCGACCGCGTCGACAATCTTTCTAAACCCTTTTGTCGTTACAGCCGCGTAATGGTCGATAGTTATTCCGAAATCGTTTTCAATTTGGGCTTTCAGCGTCTCCATGCCGCTCACATTCTTGTCGTGATGGCTGTAAACGGCGTTATATTTGTGCGACGGCACATCCCCGCTGACATAGGTGTCCCGCGGGATTTGCAACAACGTGAGCTTATGATTTTTGCTGTCAAAATTCGCAACCATGATAACATCGGTCAGCGAATTTGTATTATCAATCCCGCACAAAAGGAAATTCGAAAAGTCTTCTGTCGAAGATGTTTTTGAGGCGGTTTCGGGCGCTGAGCCCTTTTCCTTCAAAGGCCTCCAGTTTTTGAGCGCAGCCGTTCCTGCTGCGGCAGCCACGGTGATAAAAGTTGCGGCAATAACAAATATCAGTATGCCGCGTTTTAATGCTCCTTGATGTTTCAAAAAATCGACCTCCAGCACCGGACAAAGTCCGGACGTTTAAGCCGATTGGCAAGTGAGCATTTGCACCGGAAAACCGGCGCAAATTAACTTTATCAGCCGTCTGTCAGCTTATAAAGTCGCCTTATTCTGAATCCTTCCTTGCCAATATCAGCTCATTTCGAGCTCGTACCGTGTCAAGATGGATAGGCGCTCCCTTTTTAAGAAGCTCCTCAATAGAAAAACGCAAACAGACATCCAGCCCTTTTTCAAGGGATGAATGAACCGTTCGGCGCAATTCGTCCACACCATCATAGTCACGGTCGGCCGAAATGTAATCGGCAAGGTAGATAATCTTTTCAAGCAGGCTCATACCCGCTCTTGCCGTCGTGTGATACCGTACGGCATTAAGAATTTCCGTATCGGTTATCTTATGTTCATATTGTAGCACAGCCGCGCCGCTAATAGCGTGCAGCAGCTTTGGAGCCGACCTCTCGACATCATCAAGGATTATACTATATTTTTCTATCGTTTGCAACTGGACATCCTTCGGCGTTTCTTTCTCAATATCGTGAACAAGGCCCGCAAATTCAGCCTTTTTGACATCGGCGCCGAACTTTTTTGCAAGAAATTCGGCTTCCTTTGATACCTCCAGCGAATGAATGAATCTTTTTTCGCTAAGTCTTCTTTTTAGTATGTCCCGAAAATAGCTGAGTTTTTCTTCGTAAGAGCCGCTGTCCATTAAATTGCTCCTGTCACTGCCGGGCTTATCCCTATAAAGCCCTTTGTCTTCAATGAACTTCAATACTTCGTCCGGCACAAGGCCCTTTGCACTATGCATATTTTTGAGACGCTCGCGCACATCCGTTGACGACAAGTCGACAACTGGGAAATCCTCTATATGGCACCTTGCCCCGTATTCTTTCTCAAGCTTGAGGGCGAACTGCTTCAATTTAGAGTATTCTCCCCCATGCCTTGCGCATGCGCATAGATCCGCCATTTCCGCAATGGCCTTGAAATCTTTCCACTTATCGAGAGTCAGGAACATATCCGAGCCGGTTATCAGAAAAAGCCTCGCTTCCGGATACAGCTTCTTTAACTCCTTAAGCGTGTCGACAGTATAGCTTGTCCCGCCACGCTCGATTTCTATACTGCTCACTTCAATCTTCGGATAAGCTGAAGCAGCCAAGCGGCACATCTCAAGCCTTAAATCAGCGGGAAGCATGCCGTCCGCGCTTTTGTGCGGCGGTGTCCACACCGGTATCAGAAGCAGCCTGTCAAGGCCGAGCCTCTCGATAAATTCAAGAGCCAGCTTGATGTGACCGTTGTGAATGGGATTGAAGGTACCCCCTAAGATTCCGATGCGCTCTGTCACAGTTGGATCACCGGTTTTTCCGGATTCGGGCGGTAGAGCACAATACGCGAGCCTATGACCTGAACCACCTGGGCGCCCGTTTTTTCCGCGAGAAGCTCTGCCGCCTCGCGGGGAGACAACGGGCAGGTCTCAAGCACTCTATATTTTACAAGCTCCCGGGCTGCAAGCGCCTGAGATACCTGTTCGTAGGTTGTGTCATTAAGCCCTAATTTGCCAATCTGCCCTATAGTGTCAGCCGTGCTCGCGATGGATTTGAGTTTAGCGCGTTGTTTTGAAGTCAGCAAATATATTCCTCCTACTTATTTACAAATAACATTTATTAATAAAGGTCCTGCTACGCACCGAAACGCTTATGCAGCAGTTTCGCGAACTGCGCAAGTGCCTTGCCGCGGTGGCTAAGCCTGTCTTTCTCTTCGCCGGCAAGCAGCGCAAAGCTTTTCCCTGTGGTTTTTTCGATGAAAATTGGGTCATAGCCGAACCCGCCTTTGCCCTGAGGTGCAAAAGCAATTGAACCTTCACATTCGCCGTGTGCATTAATTATGTTTCCATCTGGGAAGGCACAGCAAATAGCGCAGACGAACTTGGCATCTCTTGCTCCGGCCGGGACATCGCGCATCTCATAAAGCAACTTATTTATGCGGTCGCTGTCAGTGGCGTTTTCGCCAGCATAACGGGCCGAATAGACGCCGGGCGCGCCGTGAAGCGCCTCAACCATAAGTCCGGAATCGTCGGCAACTGTCGGCAAACCGGTTGCTTCCATGCCGCTTAACGCTTTGATTCTCGCGTTATCCTCAAAGGTAGCGCCTGTCTCTTCCGGCTTTGATGTGACCCCGGCTTCCTTAAGCGAAATACCCTCGATACCGAACTGCGCGAGTATATGCCTGATTTCCTTCAGCTTATCCTCATTGTTCGTCGCAATTAGAAATTTCACGGCTGTCCCTCTTTTCTATTTTTCTGAAAACAAGGCGTCGACAAAGTCGCTGGCATTGAACGGCTGCAGGTCGTCAATTCCTTCACCGACACCCACATATTTTACAGGTACACCCAGTTCATGCTTTATCGCGAAAACTACGCCGCCGCGGGCTGTACCGTCAAGCTTGGTCAGCACAATACCGGTAAGCCCCGCCACCTCTTTGAAAACCTTCGCCTGATTGACGGCGTTCTGCCCCGTCGTAGCGTCGAGAACCAGAAGATTTTCGCGCGCCGCGCCCGGCAGTTCCCTTTCGATAACCTTGGATATCTTAGCCAGCTCATCCATGAGATTTTTCTTGTTGTGCAGTCTCCCTGCGGTGTCGCATATTACTACGTCGGCGCCTCTTGCCTTGCCGGCATTGATGGCATCAAATATAACCGCCGCCGGGTCCGCACCCTCTTTCTGCTTTACAATCTCAACTCCGGCCCGCTGGGCCCATATCTCGAGCTGGTCGATGGCCGCCGCGCGGAATGTATCCGCCGCCGCCAAGATTACGCGCTTGCCTTGAGATTTTAGATTCGCCGCCATTTTGCCTATCGTCGTCGTCTTGCCGACGCCGTTTACTCCGATTACGAGAATTACCGACGGCTTTGTCGAAAGGTCAAGTTCCTCGCCGCCAGACAACATCTGCGCCATTATCTCCTGAAGCAGCTTTTTGACATCGGCCGGATCACTTACGCCTTCCTTTTTAACCTTAGCGCGCAGCTCCGAGATGATATACTCCGACGTCTCGATGCCCACATCGGAGCTTACCAAAATTTCTTCCAGGTCTTCAAAAAGTTCCTCATCAATTTTTGTGAAGGACTTGAAAACGCCGTTAACCTGTTTCATAACACTTTCACGCGTTTTTGCAAGCCCGTTTTTTATTTTTTCAAAAAAGCCCATCGTTACTCCATCCTGCCGCAATGGCATAAAGTAATTTCAAAAATTAGCTAAATAAAAAATAGGAGTAATATATATTGTACTATCAGTATTGACATATGGCAACAGTTTCATGGCGATTTTAGCGCTTATGGCAATAATTATTTTTGAATTTATTCTTTAATTATTACAATATTTTACTTAATTTCTTTTATTTATACAACTACGTGATGCGTCAACGGCATAAAATAGGCAGGTCCAGATTCCGCCGAAACCTGAACCTGCAGAACCTTAGCCTCTTATATTCAATTTTTAAGGCCGAGCTTCTCGACCAGCTCGTCGACGTCCAACGTGAGCAGCTTTGAAACGCCCTCGTCCTGCATTGTAACGCCGTAAAGCACGTCCGCCTCGTCCATAGTGCCGCGGCGGTGGGTTATAACGATAAACTGGGTATTCCCGCACATGCGGCGCAAATATGCAGAGAACCTTGAGACGTTCGCGTCGTCCAGCGCCGCCTCAATCTCGTCAAGCACGCAGAACGGCGACGGCCGAACCTTTAAAATCGCAAAGTAAAGCGCGATTGCGACAAACGCCCGCTCTCCGCCGGAGAGCATTGAAAGGTTCTTTATAATCTTGCCCGGCGGCTGAACGATAATATCAATACCTGAGTTCAACACGTCCTCCGGCTCGGTCAGTTCAAGATGAGCCGACCCGCCGCCGAACAGTTCGACGAATGTCTCGGAGAAGTTCTTGTTTATGATTTCTAACTGCTCCTTGAATATATCCCTCATCTTGTCAGTCAGCGCGGCAATGAGCTTTTCGAGTTCACGCTTCGATTTTTCGACGTCGTCGGTTTGAGTCTTCATGAACGTGTACCGCTCGTTTACTTCCTTGTATTCCTCAATTGCCCCGACGTTGACTGTACCCAGGGCCTTTATGCTGTTCTTGACCTCATTGAGCCTTCGCTGCGCCTGTGCAGGGTTCTCAATCTTCGGCACTGTTTTCTCGGCCTGTGAGCGTGTCATGTCATACTCGTCAAGCAGGCGCGCAATAATCGAATCATATTCGGCCTGTGCAGTGGACTTGCGCTCTTCGAGCCTTGCAAGCTCCTCGCTGATTTTTTCTTTTTCATCGGAAAGATCGCGTTCATTAGCCCGCATATCGGCGGTGTCGCGCTCCATTTTTTCGCGTTCTTCGGCAAGCTCTGCAGCAGCCTTAGTCTTTTCTTCGCTCAGGCGGCGCAGCTCTTCTTCCTCATTCTTAAGTCTCTGGATATCTGCCCTCGCCTGTTCACTCTTCGCGTTAAGCTCCGCAATCTGCAGCTTAAGTTCCTTTATCCTGTCCTCACTGCTCTGACGGCGGAGAATGATATTGTTGAGTTCCTGCCTTAAAGCCTCGATATCCTTTTCGCATGTGACTTTCTCAAGGCGCAGGGCAGCAAGCTTTTCAGTCCGCTCCTCACGCATACGCATGAGCTTGGTTCTGCTTATACCTAAGTCCTCAGTTTTGCGCTGTTCTTCCTCTATTTTTAAGGTGATAGCTTTTATTGCCTCGTCGTTTTCAGCGGCCTTTTTCTCATACTCCGCTATTCTGTGCGCGGATTCCTCTTTTTCTCTCTTTAAGGCGGCTATCTCGTCGTTTATTTGGGCTATTTGCTCCTCAAAGCGGCGTTTTTCAGCCTCTATGCGGATTTTATCCTCCTGCGCCGTCGCAAGCTCGCCTTTTATCCCCAAAACGGAGGCCTCTAACGCAGAATACTGCTGAGCGTGCGTTTTCCGCTCCTCCGTCAGCGCGTCTATTCTCTGCTTTATCGCTTCGGCCTCTTTGCGGAGTTTGGCTATGTCCGCCGAACGGGACAGCAGGCCTATATTCTTACTTGTTGAACCGCCCGTCATGGAACCGCCTGCATTGACAAGCTGGCCGTCAAGCGTAACAATCCTGAAACGATAGTTGTACTTTCGCGCTATCCGGACGGCACAGTCAAGGTCTTTCGCGAGTGCTGTCCGGCCCAAAAGGCTCCTGATTATGCCCTGATACTTATTGTCAAAGCTGATAAGCTCACTTGCTATGCCGATGAAGCCGCTTTCGGACTCAAGCCCGCGCTCCGACAGGATATTGCCGTGAACTGAGCTTATTGGCAAGAAGGTAGCGCGGCCGCCGTTTGTCCGCTTTAACATGCCTATTGCCGCTTTCGCGTTTTCTTCTGTATCTACAACGATGTGCTGTGCGGAAAACCCGAGGGCAGTTTCAATGGCCAGTGCGTATTCCGCAGGCACGTCTATTATCTTTGAAACAGGGGCATGTATGCCGCTGAGCCTTCCGTATGCTTTTTCACGCATAACGGTCTTTACGCTTTGAGAAAAGCCCTCAAGGCTGCGTTCCATATCCTCGAGCATTGCGGCGCGCTGCTTTTTCCCTTCATACTGCAGCGTAAAAGAGCGGATGCTTTCGTCTATCCTTGACAGCTTGTCCTTTTTCGAATTGAGCTTTAATTCATAGCCCCGCTGCTCATTCGACAGCGTTTCTATATCTGCATCCCGCTCTGAAAGCCTTGCTTCAGCTTCCTTTAAACCTGACTTAGCCTCTGAAAGCCTCTGCTCTCTCGCGGCTATTTCGCCGTCTATCGCTTCGGAGCGCTCCTTCAAATGTGCTATGGAAGCAACTGCGCCGTTTTTCTCGACGCGGATGTCGGACAGCTTTATTGTAAGCGCCGACAGTTCGGCCGCAGCTCTCTCGAGTTCTCCAGAAAGTCCCTCGCTCTGCTTTGAAATATCCGTCACACCGTTTTCACATTCGGTGAGGCGCTTTTCTATCTCCTCGGCTTCGGCGAGCTTCTTCTCGATTTCCGCATTGATTCTCGCCATCTCGGTTTCGCTTTCGTCGCCGGAACTCTCAGCCTTTTTTATCTCATCGTTTAAGCGCTCAATATTCTCGGTGTTGTGGTTTATATCGTTTTGGAGTATGCCGGTCTGCGACTGCTTTTGTATGGCGGTTTCATAAAGCTCGCGCGCTTCCCTGCGCAACTGCTCAATCTGGGCAGCCTTTTTCTGCGATTCAAGCCATACCGCTTCCATCTTCGCCTGGGCGGCCTCGAGCTTTTCATTAACCGCGTCGTACTGGGCGCGGGCATATTCCAGCCTGTTTTCATGCTCGCGCAAAACGCTGCGCTGCTTGTCAAGGTTATTGAGCCACAACCCGATTTCGAGATTTTTCTTTTCGCCCGCAAGTTCTATGTACTTCTTTGCCTTTTCCGCTTGTTCCTTTAGTGGGCCGACTCGGGACTCAAGCTCCGCAAGAATATCCCGCAGACGGACGAGGTTTTCCTCCGTTTCAGCAAGGCGGCGTTCCGATTCCTCTTTGCGGCTGCGGTATTTTGATATGCCTGCCGCTTCCTCAAAGATTTGGCGCCTGTCCTCGCTTTTCGCGCTGACTATCTCGTCGATACGCCCCTGCCCGATTATTGAATAGCCGTCGCGGCCAAGACCCGTATCCATGAGAAGCTCGTGGATATCCTTTAGCCTCACGGATTTTCCGCAGATTAAATATTCGCTCTCTCCGGAACGGTAGCAGCGGCGGGTTATCTTGACCTCGTCACTGTCATAGGGCAGTCTGCGCTCGGTGTTGTCCAATGTTAAAGAAACCTCGGCAAACCCCAGCGGACGCCTGTCCACTGTGCCGCCGAATATAACATCCTCCATTTTGGTTCCGCGCAGCGCTTTTGATGAAACTTCCCCGAGAACCCAGCGAATTGCGTCACTTATATTGCTTTTTCCGCTGCCGTTCGGTCCTACTACTGCTGTTATCCCTTTTTCAAATTTAAGCAGCGTTTTATCCGGAAATGACTTAAAGCCTTGTATTTCGAGAGATTTTAAGTACAAAACTCTTCTACCCCCGCAAAGATTTACTTAGAAAACTTTTCCGCATTTACCACAAACTCAGGCAAATCGCGTTCGCGTACAGTTAACCTCACCTTAAAAGCGTTTTCAAGGCTTGTCAGATTCTGGCGGTGTTGTCCGACAAGCTTTGATACGGCGGACGGAGATACATAAAGGACAGCACTGCCGCCTTCTTTGACGCCGAGTTTTTTCAGCGCTGCCTCCGCCTTTTCTTTATATATAACGCTCTCGCACAGCTCACGGAAAGCCGGGTGCCACGGGCCTGCCTTGTAATTTTTCTCGATGCCCGACCCGGCATGCAGCCCCAGCCGTATTACTGAAATATTTCTCTCATGGAAAAATAAGAGCAGTTCTGCGCAGAGCGCAACAGTGTCCGTCAGCGAGGGCGGGTTATATTTACCCTCGTCGAGATAACGCGCTAAAAGTGTATTTTTTAGAACTATTGTCGGATAAATGCGTACAGTTTTGGGGTTTAAATCCGCTATTTCTCGGGCAGTTTTAAGGTCGGTTTCGCGCGTTGAGCCGTAAAGGCCCGTCATCATCTGGAGCCCAAGTTCAAAGCCATAAGCTGAAATGAGCTTTGAGGCCTGTTCAACATCCCGCTTTTTGTGACCGCGGTAATTGAGCTCCAGCACCCTGTCGTCCATACTCTGGGCGCCGAGTTCTATCGCCGTCACGCCGTATTGCCTCAGGGTAATAAGCATATTCGCGTCAATGGCATCAGGCCGCGTGGATATGCGTATTCCCTTGAAGCCGTTCTCTCCTATATACGGCTGCGCCGCCTCAAGCAGGGACACCATGTAGTTATGTTCGACTGCCGTAAAGCTGCCGCCAAAAAAGGCAATTTCTGAATCCTTTGCCTTTGGGCCAAGCCGTGACAATGCAGTCTCCGCCGTCCTTTTCACTTCATCCGGCGTCGGAGCCGATTCCTGCCCCGCTATTTTCGTCTGGTCACAGAACGAACATTTATGCGGGCAGCCGAGGTTCGGCACAAAAATCGCTACATTTGCTTTCTTCATTGTCCCATCAAAGCCAGAGCTTCCTTGGCGGCCATCTGCTCGGCTTCCTTTTTGCTACCTCCGCGTCCGGTGCCGATTACATTGCTGTTGAGGTGAACCTCTACGACAAACTCCTTGTTGTGGTCTGGGCCTCTTTCTTCAATAAGTACATATTTAAGCTGCTCGCCATGATTTTTCTGAACAATCTCTTGCAGAGTAGTCTTATAATCCTTGAGCCTCGGGCTCATATGTGAGGAAAAGAACTGGTCAGCAAAATGCGTGATATGGCGTTTTGCAGCCTCAAGCCCTCCGTCAATATAGATGGCGGCAGTAACCGCTTCAAACGCGTCTGCGAGAATTGAGGGGCGCTGCCGCCCTCCCGTATTTTCTTCGCCGTGCCCAAGCCTTAAGTACTTGCCGAGGTTTATCTGGAGAGCAAACTTATACAGCGATTTTTCACACACCATCATGGCGCGGAGCCTTGTCAGTTCACCTTCCGGAATATCGGCGTTATGCATGAAAAGGTATTCTGCCGTAATAATGCCGAGAACCGCGTCGCCTAAAAACTCAAGCCTCTCGTTGTTCTCATAATGTTTCCCCTTTGCCTCGTTCGCATAAGAGGAATGGGTAAGGGCTGTAATCAAAAGCTGTTTGTTCTTAAAACTATACCCAATTGTTTTTTCAAATTCTGAGATATCCATCAAAATTTCTCCGTTACTTTTTAATGTATTATCAACCGGCAGTTCCGAACATACCATTTTTAATAATATCGCCCAGAACTGCCGGAAAATTTTTAAGGAAGCGCATAGAACCGGCTGACTATTACCCGGTTCTATGCTTTCAGCCTCCAGAGTAAAACAGCCATTAACTCGGACAAAAACAATTATTATACATTTTAATTTATACCTGACGTAAATACTTTTTCACACATTTGATCGCGTCACCCACCGTCTCAATACTGTCGGCACAGGATACCGGGATGTCGCAGTCAAACTCATCAGCGAGGGCGTCCACAAGTTCCGCTATGTCAAGCGGGTCGGCCCCAAGCTCGCTGAACGTCATTTCTGAAGTGATTTCTTCCTCTTCAACATCAAATTGATTGGCAATAACGGCTTTGACACGTTCTGTTATCACAAAAGGCACCCCACTCTCCTACCACTTTTAGAAAACTAATTTTAAATCAAGTGTTTCCAAAAGACTGCCATCGCGGCTATTTTGCCCTGCGGTTCAGCCGATATGCCTCTAATTGTCAATAAGAATATATGTCAATTATTACTAATATTATGTTGCAAAATTAAAGGCAAACTTAACTTATGCAGTCTTTTTTGTGGCCCTTACATGATATGCCTAAGTGATACTGATGTTCACGAAAAATTATCCGACATATGCCTGCATGCTGTCCTTTATTGTATCAACAACGCCTTCGGATACGAAAGCGATAGCCTGACGCACTGCGTTTTTAAACGCCTTAGCGTTTGAACTTCCGTGGGCCTTTATAACAGGCCTCGAAGCACCCATAAGCGGCGCGCCGCCGTATTCAGTATAATCTATCTTTTTCTTAAACTCCAAAAGCCCCGGCTTTACTGCTAACGCAGCGAGTTTTGACAAGAGGTTTCGGGTCAGCAGCGCTTTAAGGTTATTGACAAAGGTAAGGCCTACTCCTTCGGTCAGCTTTAATATAACATTGCCGGTAAAGCCGTCGGCAACCGCCACGTCGCAGACACCCAAGGGCAGGTCCCTGCACTCAATGTTGCCGATAAAATTGCAGTCAGCCTTCTGAAGAAGCTCATAAGTATCGTGCTGCAACTGTGTGCCTTTTGTCGGCTCTGTGCCTACATTGACCAATCCGACCCGCGGCGCATCCAGATGCAAAATCTTGTTCATATAAATCGAACCCATCAGCCCGAACTGCAAGAGCATATCGGGACGGCATTCGAGGTTGGCACCGCCGTCAAGCAGCATGAAACAGCCCTTTTCTGACGGGAGAATAGGCGCGAGGGCCATCCGTTTAACGCCCTCTATGCTCCTCACGATGAAGTTGGTGCCCATAACGAGTGCTCCGGTGTTTCCCGCCGAGACAAAAGCGTCACCCTGCCCGTCCGCGAGGGCCTTTAGGCCGACCGCCATTGAACTGTCAGCTTTCTTTTTTAATACGTCCCTCGGGGAATCTTCCATGGTTATAAACCCATCGGCATGGATTATTGTTATCCCTGAAAGCGACACGCCGAGTTTTCCGGCCGCTTCCTCGAGCTTTTGCTTATTGCCGACCAGAGCTATATTAACGCCGTATTCATCCGCCGCCAACCTGCAGCCTTTAATGACTTCATCAGGAGAATTGTCCCCTCCAAAACCATCCACTAATATCTTCATATTTACGCCTTCCATATTTTATAGATTTGCAGCAATAGCGTCTATTTCTTTAAGTGCCCTTTCGGATATCCGCCTGTATTTTTCGCGCTTATCGCGAATTTTCTCCTCGAGCGGCGGCATAATCCCGAAATTTATATTCATCGGCTGGAACCGCCCGGGTTCGGCTGAGCTTATATAATACCCGAGCGACCCTATCGCCGTGCTGCGCCCAAAATCGGCCGGCTCCATTCCCAATGCCGCCCGCGCGCACGATATGCCGGCGGCAAGCCCAGATGACGCTGACTCAACATAACCCTCAACGCCTGTTATCTGGCCTGCAAAAAAAATCCTGTTTTGGCTCTTAAGCCTGTAAAAGCGGTCGAGCAATGCCGGAGAATCAAGATATGTGTTGCGGTGCATGACGCCGTAACGTGCGAATACGGCGTTCTCCAAGCCGGGTATCATTGAAAACACCCGCTTTTGCTCGCCAAACTTTAAGTGGGTTTGAAATCCAACTATATTGAACAGGCTTCCCGCCGCATTGTCGCGCCTTAGCTGCACAACTGCATATGGGACTTTTCCCGTCCTCGGGTCGGGAAGCCCGACAGGCTTAAGCGGCCCGAAAAGTAGAGTATCGTGCCCGCGCTTTGCCATAACCTCAACCGGCATGCAGCCCTCAAAAACCTTCAGTTCCTTCTCGTCAAATTCCTTGAGGGGTGCAGTTTCGGCGGTAATAAGCGCCTGATAGAATGCCTCATACTCCTCTTCATTCATCGGGCAGTTTATATAATCGTCTCCGCCGCGCCCATATCTCGCGGCAAAATACGCTTTTTCCATGTTTATACTGTCGAATTCCACGATAGGCGCTGCCGCATCGAAAAAGTGAAGATAGGATTGTCCGGTCAGTTTTGCGATACTGTCCGACAATGCATCAGATGTCAGCGGGCCGCTTGCGATTACACAATAGCCGTCTGGTATCTCGGTTACTTCCTCTTCTTTGACTGTGATAAGCGGATGTGAGCGCACAAGGGATGTTACCCGCTGTGAGAATTTCTCTCTGTCAACTGCCAGAGCGCCGCCCGCCGGAACGCGGGTCTCGTCCGCCGCTCGCATAATGACAGAGTTGAGGCGTCTCATTTCCTCCTTCAAAAGGCCTACAGCGTTTTCAAGCCTATCGGCCCTGAGTGAATTTGAACAGACAAGTTCCGCAAAGTTGGGGCTGTGATGAGCGGGTGAGAACTTTTTCGGCTTCATCTCATAAAGCGTAACCTTAACGCCGCGGTTTGCCGCCTGCCATGCGGCCTCACAGCCGGCAAGGCCAGCTCCCACAACCGTTATTGCAGCTTCACTCACTTATCTGTTCCCCTTTCCTGTTCATATCCGCAGCCTTCTTTAAGACAATGCAGTACCCCGCCGCGTTTTTTGAACAGGTTTGACCCGCATTTAGGACATTTCTGCTGCTGCGGCACATCCCATGTCATAAACGGACATTTCGGGTTGTTTTCACAGCCGTAATAAGTCTTGCCGTTCTTCGATTTCTTTTGCAGGACTTTTCCGCCGCAGGCAGGGCATAATGCCCCTGTTTCCTGGACTAAAGGCTTTGTATTTTTACATTCAGGATATCCGGGACATGCAAGGAATTTGCCGTATTTGCCCATCTTAATTACCATACGGCGCCCGCAGTTCTCACAGATTACGTCTGATTCCTCGTCCGGCACCTTTACATGTACGTCACCGAGCACTTCTTCGGCGGTCTTAAGCGTATTCTTAAAACCGTTGTAGAAATTGCTCAGCGTATCAACCCAGTTTTGTCCTCCCTCTTCTATCTTGTCAAGGTCTTCCTCCATCTTTGCCGTAAACTCAACGCTGACGATGTCCGCAAAATTCTCTTTCATCAGCTTTGTCGTAACCTCGCCGAGTGGAGTCGGCACAAGCTGGCGGTTCTCTCTTGTGACATATCCCCTGGCAAGTATAGTCGTGATGGTCGGGGCATATGTGCTCGGCCTGCCTATGCCGTTTTCCTCAAGCGTCTTTATAAGCGACGCCTCGGTATAACGTGCAGGCGGCTGGGTGAAATGCTGGCTCGCCTCAATTTCGCCTTTATTGAGTATATCGCCCTCTTGCAATGCGGGCAACGGTTTGCCTGTGGCTTCCGTATCAGCTTCTTCATAAACGGCGGCAAAGCCCTTGAACTTAATGGTGCTGCCGGCCGCTTTGAATACATAGCCGTCCGCGTCAATATCGGCGGACACTGTGTCAAAAACCTCGTTTGCCATCTGACTCGCCGTAAAGCGCTCCCAGATGAGCTTATAGAGTTTATACTGGTCTTTTGTGAGGCTGTCTTTGACCTTCTCTGGAGTCAGTTCCTGCACAGTCGGGCGGATAGCCTCATGTGCGTCCTGAGAGCCCTTTTTCGTCTTATAAACGCGCGGTTTTTCCGGCAGGTATTCCTTGCCGTAATGCTGCTCAATGAACTTTGCCGCGTTTTCCCGCGCCTCATCAGCAATACGCAGCGAGTCGGTTCTCATATAGGTGATAAGGCCTATTGCACCGTAGTCCTTTATTTTAACACCTTCATACAGCTCCTGCGCGATCTGCATAGTTTTCTTTGACTGAAAATTAAGGCGTTTGGACGCTTCCTGCTGAAGGGTTGAGGTGGTAAAAGGAGGGGCGGGCGAGCGTTTGCGTTCACTCTTCTTAACAGACACAACCGCAAACTCCGCTTCTTTTACCTTTTCAAGTATGGCGTCAGCCTGTTCTTTTGTCTTTATCTCAATTTTCCCGTTTTTGTCTCCGAAAAATTTTGCGTCAAAGGTTTTTTTTGAATTCTTTGTAGTTAGGTCTTTGGCCTCTATGGTCCAGTATTCCTGCGGCTGGAAAGCCCTTATCTCTTCTTCCCTGTCGACTATCATACGCACCGCGACAGACTGGACTCGACCGGCAGAAAGCCCGCGTTTTACCTTTTTCCACAGGAAGGGACTTAGACTGTAACCGACGATGCGGTCAAGGATTCTTCTGGCCTGCTGTGCGTTTACAAGGTTGAGGTCAATGCTGCGCGGGTGTTTTATTCCCTCTTTGACAGCGGTTTTTGTGATCTCATTGAATGTAACCCTGACCGGCGCGTCTTCGTCGATACCGAGTATCTTTGACAAGTGCCAGCTTATTGCTTCTCCTTCGCGGTCGGGGTCTGTTGCGAGATAAATTCTTTTGCTTTGTTTTGCTTCCTTTTTAAGCATTTTTATAAGGGCGGCTTTGCCCCTTATTGAGATGTATTCTGGCGTGAAACCATTGTCTAAGTCTACACCCATGCGGCTTTTTGGCAGGTCTCGGACATGTCCCATTGAAGCTATGACATTATAACCTCTTCCGAGATATTTTTTTATTGTATCCGCCTTTGTGGGTGACTCAACTATTACCAAATCGGACATTAACATATCACCTTTATAGTTTACTTGTCTTAATACTGTTCTTTCCTAAAACAGTCGCTATATTTAGGACAATTCTTCAGTGGATATAAAAGGATTAACTTCTTATGGAATTGCTTTAATTATTATATAACGGGTATCGTTAAAAAAATAGAACTTTTTATGCTTTTTAATAAAAAAGTATTCTCATCTATCTGGCTAATTTATATCTTCTTCCCGGAAAGGACTGTACAAAGCCCTCGATTTCCAGGGTCGTCAGCACTGCCAGCACTGTTCTTAATTCCATATTCGCCTTCAGCGCAATATCATCAACGTGCTGCGGGACTTCTGATAATACATTATATACCAACAACTGCTTTTCGCTCAAGCCCGCTGCGCGGGGGCAAGACGCGAGGTAGTTCGCAGAGTTAACATCTCTGTTCCCCGCGGACGTTGGCAACTGATTGATTTTTTCCTCTTCATCATGTGAAGACGCTGCGTGGGGGCAGGACGCGAGGTGGTTCGCAGAGTTAACATCTCTGTTCCCCGCGGACGTTGGCAACTGCTTGGTTTTTCCCCCTTCATTATGTGAAGACACTGCGCGTGGATAAGACTTTACAGAATTATTTTCAACATATTTTGCTTTCGCTGTTGATTCTGTGCCAGCACTGCTTTGCAGGCCGTTGTTATTATCAAGTGTTATAAAGGGAAGCTCATCGGCATTCTCTTTTGTCCCTTTAGCAAGCGGCGGTCTTTCTGCGTTTGAAGCAGTACTTTGGGAACTATTTTTAACTGAATCAAAGTTAAGCTGCTGTTCTTCGATTTCCAGTTCTCTTGAAGTTATTTTTGAGATTATATTTTGAGGGAAAAGTCCGATATATTCCTCCAAAATATCCATAACGCCGCAAACCGGTTTGACGCCGTCCCGCAGCAGCCTGTTTGTGCCTTTGCTCTCAGAACTGAAAATGCTGCCGGGAACAGCAAAAACATCTCTGCCCATTTCCGCCGCAAGTGACGCGGTAATCAGCGCTCCGCTTCGGCTGCCGGCCTCGACAACAACACAACCGAGCGACAGCCCAGCAATTATGCGGTTTCTTATCGGAAAATTCGCGCGGGCGGGAGACGTCCCAGGAGGATATTCCGAGACAACCGCCCCGTTTTGAGAAATAAGTCGTTTTAGCTCCCGGTGTCCCGAAGGATAGTCGATATCTATTCCGCCTCCGACAACCGCAACGGTTTTTCCGCCGCCCTTAAGCGCACCTTTGTGAGCCGCCGCGTCGACACCGACAGCCAAACCGCTAACTACTGTAACCCCGCAGCGTGCAAGCCCCACTGACAATTTTGTGGCGACCTCCACCCCGTATGGAGTTACGTTTCTCGTGCCGACCATCGCAATATATAGGCTGTCGTAAGGCTGCGGAAGATCACCCCATACATACAGGACACAGGGCGGCGCATATATATCTTGAAGCGTCTGCGGCATATCTGGCGCCGTTAATATCTTATAGCCATTTTTCATACAGTCGCTGACTATCTTTTTGCTTCGTTCAAGGGATTTGTTATTAAGGCGCCTTATCTCTTTTTCAGTCAAAAAGCCCGTTTTCAGATAATCGGCCTGCCCTGCCTCATAGACGGCCCCGACGCCGCCGAATTCTTTAACAAGCTTGTCAGGTTTAGGGCTGCCCGCTCCAAATACCTGCTGCAGCCAGATCCAATGTTCAACCAAATCCTCTGCCATAATAACCTCCGTCAAAACCATACGATTTGTGTTTGCGAACCGAATCAGCCAGATTTATAACTATCCTTACATCAGCTTCTTTGTCATTTCCCAAATGATCACTGTCGCGGCAGCAGCGGCATTAAGCGACTCGGCACGTCCCCTCATTCTTACAGTCACGCTCTTTGAACATGCCTTTATGCAGTCGTCGGTAAGCCCGTTTCCCTCATTGCCAATGACCGCTACGGCGCCTTTTGAGAAGTCAACAGAGAGCAAGTCCTCCCCACCTTTTGCAACAGCGGCCAATACTGTGTGCCCTTTTGCCTTTAACGTACTTAGTGCCGTGGTGAGGTCAAGACCCGAAACAAAATCAACCCGAAAAACCGCGCCCATCGAGGCCCTTACGACTTTCGGTGAATAGATGTCGGTGCAGCCTGAGGAAAGCAATATGCCGTCAATCCCCATCGCCTCGGCTGTACGCAGTATTGTCCCGAGATTTCCGGGGTCCTGAAGGTTTTCAAGTGCAAGATATAAGCCGTTCGGGTTTAAGTTTGTGATATCAAGGGAGGTATCACGCATTTTAGCTATGCAGAAGATACCCTGTGACGTGCGCGTGTCGGCCAGGTGGGAAGCCACCTTGGATGTAATTTGGTAGACAGGGGCACCTGTCCGCTCAATAGCACTGCAATAGTCTGCGTATTTCTCCTGAGCCTCAGGCGTTATGAATACGGCAGTCAGCTCAGTCCCGCTTTGCGCCGCGTCAAAAGAAAGCCTTGCGCCCTCAATCACAAACAATCCTGTTTCGCGGCGTTTATTTCTCTTGTCGCGAAGCGATATATATTCTTTTACAAGTTTATTTTCCCGGCTTGAAATAACCGTAATTACGACCTCCCACCTATTTGCACTTGAAAACACGAATGCCCGGGCGCATTTCTGTACCCGGGCTAAGCTGCGATTAAAGCGCCGCTTTTGCTTTCTCAACAAGAGCTGTAAAGGCCTGTGCATCATTGACCGCGAGTTCTGAAAGCATCTTGCGGTTGAGCGAAATGCCAGCCTTTTTAAGTCCATAGATAAATGTTGAGTAGTTTATACCGTTCATTTTGCAACCCGCTGAAATACGAGTAATCCACAAAGAACGGAAATCACGCTTTTTATTTTTACGGCCTACATATGCGTAAGCCAAAGACTTCATAACTGCCTGGTTAGCTGTGCGGAAAAGCCTACTCTTACCGCCCCAGTAACCCTTGGCAAGCTTTAATACCTTTTTTCTTCTTTTGCGCGTCATTATCGCGCCCTTAACTCTCGCCATTTTCTATTACCTCCGTACCGCAGACAGCGGTCTATCTGTTTACATATAAGGGATGAGGCGTTTTGCCGCCTTCATGTTTGAAGCGTCAAAATAGGTTGCGTGTCTCAAACCTCTTTTACGCTTTGTAGTTTTCTTGTTTAAAATATGTGACTTATATGCATGTGCACGCTTGACCTTACCGTTTTTGGTCAGCTTTACACGTTTTGACAAACCGCTGTGATTTTTCAACTTCGGCATCGTAGTAACCTCCCTTTTGCTTAAGTACGTTATGCTTTGTTATTCGCAGGCTTCGGTGCCAGGAACAAAGACATGCTACGTCCTTCTAGCTTTGGCTGCTTTTCCAGTGAGGCATAGTCCGCGCAAGCCTCGGCAAAACGTGCAAGCAGGTTGCCGCCCAGCTCCGTATGAGCCATCTCGCGGCCGCGAAAGCGGACTGTTACCTTTACCTTATTACCGCTTTTCAAAAATTGATGTGCATGATTAACCTTAGTCTGGAGATCATGCGTGTCGATATTAAGCGACATGCGAATCTCTTTAACATCCACAACTTTTTGATTCTTTCTCGCTTCTTTTTCCTTCTTAGCTAATTCAAACCGATACTTGCCATAATCCATTATGCGGCAGACAGGCGGTGTTGCCTTGGGAGCAATCTTAACTAAATCAAGATTCTTTTCTGCCGAAATTTTAAGCGCTTCGCGCGTCGGCATTATGCCAAGCTGATTACCGTCGGCATCAATTACCCTAACTTCCCTGTCTTTAATCTCCTCATTGATGAGCAGTTCCTTGCTGATATGCGGCACCTCCAAAAAAGCCCTTTAATAAACAACTAACGCGGAAAGACAAATCGTCCTTCCGCGTTCAACACCAAATAAATACAGCTATCCTAAAGCTGAAGTTACGGTATTGACCCCATAACCAAAAGCATGGGGTGAGGAAGGCTTTTGCTCTCCTGCTTCATTGTCGCTTATAATAATAACATCCTTCGAGCTGTTTGTCAACAATTTATTTAATATTTGGCACATTTTAATAAAATGCACTTTTTACAGCCATATACGTAAATCCCTATTTTGTTGTATTATAGCCGTTACTGTCGCAGGTATACGCTTTATTGGAACCAAAAGCGGGCAGCCTTGTTCTGCATTACAAAGGGGCTTTTTTGCGCCCTTTTTTGCGTTAGCCTTACGGACATAGGCGCGCTTTTACAGAACTTATAGGTATCCGCCGCTTTAATATTATTTCTGCATTCTTCCCGTCAGATACGAAACCGCGTCTTTTACTGCGTTTCTTAAGTTTCCGAAATCCTCGCCGTTATTGCGGTAATCGTACATCCTGCAGAACCCGCTGACGTTGCTCTGCAGCTCCGCAAGCCCTTTTTTAGCGACTTTTGTTATCACATCGTAAAATTCTTCAAATGATTTTTTATCCAGTGCCTTCATGCCTCTCTCAATAAGCTCAGCATAATCGGAAATGCAGATGCACGGTTGATCGGCTACGCTTTGCCGAAACTCCTCTTCTTTTTTCCACATTTGCCACAGTGTTTCAAATTCACTGTTCATAGCTTTTTCAACACGCGCGCATACATAACACGACTCTGCCATTGTTCTGGCGTCTTTGGCGCTTGCAGCGGCCTGTGACGCTGTGCTGCGCAGAAGGCTCTTTTTATGCCGTTCAAAAACCGTGTTATTTATCTCTATAAGATGGCTTTCAAGCATCAGGGCAAAGGGCAGCTTATTTCCCCGGCCATACATGATTTCAATGTGCTTAGGGCAAAACCCGAGCCGATTGGTTTCATGGCGTACGTCAGGCTCCATCATTGCCGGGCCCATTACGAAATCGAGTGCGCGCTCCTCAAGTTCTGCACGCATGCGGCAGATAGGGCACCCGTCTTTTTTCTCAAATACCACATTTATCGGTATAGTACATATATCCTCTTTCATAAATTTGCGGCTATAAGCCGTTATCCTCCCGTCATTATTATGCGCATTTTCGGCTATAGTCAATAATAGCATTTTGTAAGACGCTGCGTCAACCAAAGTTTTTCAAAGAAATGCAAAAAAGTGCGTTCCCGTACTTTCGGAAACGCACTTTCTGAATCTATTGAAGGGAGGGAAATTAATACATACCGCCCATTCCGCCCATACCGGCAGGATTCTGAGCAGAGTTTTCTGGTTCTTTCTTGTCAGCGACAAGTGACTCGGTTGTGAGCACCATAGAAGCAACTGAAGCAGCATTCTGCAGAGCGCTGCGGGTAACCTTTGTCGGGTCAACGATGCCAGCAGAAATCATGTCAACATATTCTTCTTTTGCAGCATCGAAACCGTAATTTACCTTGCCAGAGCTGATAATCTTATCAATTATTACGCTGCCTTCAAGGCCTGCGTTCTTAGCAATCTGACGGATCGGTGCTTCGAGAGCCTTGAGGACAATGCGGATACCAGTTTTTTCATCCTGATCTTCGCACTTGTCAAGCAGAGCGCTGACCTTGGAAATAACATTTACAAGAGCAGTGCCGCCGCCGGCTACGATGCCTTCCTCAACAGCAGCCTTTGTTGCTGCGAGGGCATCCTCAATGCGCATCTTCTTCTCTTTCATTTCAGTTTCGGTCGCGGCGCCAACTCTAATTACAGCAACACCGCCTGACAGCTTTGCAAGACGCTCCTGGAGCTTCTCGCGGTCAAAATCAGAAGTAGTTGTCTCAATCTGGCTCTTAATCTGGTTGATTCTGCTCTTGATTGCCTCAGGATCGCCCATGCCGTTGACAATGATTGTGTTCTCTTTTGTGATCTTAACCTGACGTGCACGGCCGAGCTGTGACAACTGGGTATCTTTGAGCTCAAGGCCGAGATCAGAGGAGATAACCTCACCGCCGGTCAAAATCGCGATATCCTGGAGCATTTCCTTACGTCTATCGCCAAAGCCAGGAGCCTTGACAGCAACGCAGTTGAATGTTCCACGGAGCTTGTTGACGATAAGGGTTGCAAGAGCTTCGCCCTCTACGTCCTCAGCGATAATTACCAGCTTCTTGCCGGCCTGAACGATCTGCTCAAGCAGCGGCAGGATATCCTGAATGCTGGAGATCTTCTTATCTGTGATAAGAATGAGAGCATCGTCGATGACTGCTTCCATCTTATCGGTGTCTGTGCACATGTATGGTGAAATGTACCCACGGTCAAACTGCATACCTTCGACGACTTCGCACTCTGTTTCGGCCGTCTTGGATTCTTCGACAGTTATAACGCCATCATGTGTAACCTTTTCCATAGCGTCGGCTATGAGTTTACCAATGACCTCATCAGCCGCTGAAATGGTAGCAACACGTGCTATATCTGAGCTGCCGGTAATCTTCTTTGAGTTTGCCTTTAAGCCTTCAACTGCTGCGTCGACAGCCTTCTGGATACCTTTCTTTACTATCATCGGATTGGCACCCGCGGCGACATTCTTCATGCCTTCGCGGATCATAGCCTGCGCCAGCAGTGTTGCTGTTGTTGTACCGTCACCGGCAACGTCATTGGTCTTTGTAGCAACTTCCTTGACGAGCTGTGCGCCCATGTTCTCAAACGGGTCATCAAGCTCAATTTCCTTGGCTATTGTAACACCATCGTTTGTAATTAACGGTGAACCGAATTTTTTATCAAGAACAACATTACGGCCTTTCGGTCCAAGTGTTATCTTAACGGTGTCTGCAAGTTTATCAACGCCGATTTGAAGAGCCTTGCGGGCTTCTTCTCCGAATAAAATCTCTTTTGCCATAGTTCTTCTTTCCTTCCGTTACAACATTACTCAACTATTGCAAGAATATCGCTCTGACGTACGATAGTATACTGGGTACCGTCAACCTTAACTTCGGTGCCCGCGTATTTGCTGGTCAATACTTTGTCTCCAACCTTGACAAGCATTTTGACTTCCTTGCCGTCAACCATACCGCCTGGGCCTACCGCTATTACTTCAGCCACTTCAGGTTTTTCCTTGGCCGAACCGGTTAAAATAATGCCGCTCTTGGTGGTCTCTTCAGCTTCTACCATTTTAATAACCACCCTGTCAGCAAGAGGCTTAATCGTCATTTTTAATTCCTCCCTGAACCTGTGTTTTATTAACTCAACCATTAGCACTCTTTAACCATGAGTGCTAAGCATATTGTAATCACTGACTAATTAAAAATCAAGTCTTTAATTAGCATCATTTGCATTTTCGTCAATATTGATAATATCCCAATTTTTTTAATAGGGCGATTTGTGTAACATGAGAAATTATAACCAGTACTGTGTATCATATTCACAGTGTTATTGAAAAATTACCGGATTTTTTGCGCTGGCATTCATAATATCTGTCTGCTAATTACTCTGCTATCTTCGGAAATACTGGAAAAACTCGCATTTTATCATTCCGTTATAGAGCTTGCGTTTTTTGTCGGCGCGCTTTCCAAAAAGCGATTCGAAATTTTCGCTCGGGCTGATAATATAGAATCGCCAGCCTTTGAGCTTTAAGAACACTGAACCCATAGTTTTGTAAATTTCCTCAGCGGCTTTTATGTCGAGAAGCCGCTCACCATAAGGCGGGTTTGTAACGACCGTCCCGTGCTCCTGTGTAGGCGCAAAATCGCGCAGATCCTGCCTTGAAGCAGTTATGACGTCCCCCACGCCCGCTTTTTTGGCGTTTTCAAGCGTCAGTTCAACAGCCTTCTGGTCGATATCATATCCGAAAACCTCGATTGGTTCGCTGTTTATTGCGGCGCTGGCCTCTTCCCTCGCGTCTTTCCAAATGGATTTGTCAAGGTGAAAATTTTCAGCCGCAAAACTGCGATTAAGCCCCGGGGCTATATTTCTGCCTATAAGCGCTGCCTCGATGAGAATGGTGCCTGAGCCGCACATAGGGTCACAGAATGCCCTGTCAGCGTAAAAACGCGCTATTTTTACCATTGAGGCCGCGAGTGTCTCCTTGAGCGGGGCTTCAATGGAATTGCGGCGGTATCCTCTTTTATGAAGTCCTTCACCGGACGTATCAATGTATATTGAAACCTTATCCTTTAAAATTGAAAACTGGATTTGAAATTTGGCACCCGTCTCTTTAAACCAAGTGACGTGATATTTTTCTTTCAGATGTTCCACGATGGCTTTCTTTATAATTGCCTGACAATCCGGCACACTGTGAAGCTTTGAGTTAAGCGACCAGCCTTTTACCGGGAACGCGTCATCGCGGCCTATCCATTTTTCCCATGGTATGGCCTTGACCCCTTGAAATAGGTCTTCAAAGCTGTGGGCCTCAAATTCTCCCAACATTATAAGAACGCGCTCTGCGCAGCGCAGCCATATATTCGCCCTTGCTATCGCCGACTCGTCGGCATGGAAGATGACTCTGCCGTTTTGTGTCTCGACATCGTTATAGCCGAGAGCCTTGATTTCATCGGCAACAAGACTTTCCACGCCAAACAGGCATGGGCAGGCAAGTGTTACTTTATCCATGAAAAGCTTCCTTTTAAAAGATATTTTCGCCGCTGCCAGTTTCTATAAAACGGCAAACAATATATATTATAGCAGCGGCAGCAAGTCAAATACAATGAGTTTATTTTTTTTAAGTTATCAATTAAACTTTTGTGCAAACACAATGTAGCTTGTTTATTTTATGCACCTTCTCCTGACCTCTGTAAAATGGCAATATAGGGGCGCGCTGCAAAGCGGAAACTTTGCAGCGCGCTCTTAAAATTTACTATTAATACTTGCCGTAATCGCCTTGAGGTTTATCGTCAAGAACAATCTTCGGTTGTGTTTCCTTTTCTTGAATGGCGGGCGCAGCATTTCTTTCAGCTTTTACATTGCTTTTTTCTACTGGCTCTTCACTTGATTTTCCTAATTTAAACTGTGAGACCATGTCACGCAATGCCTGAGCCTGAGCTGAAAGCTGCTCGCTTGCCGCTGCTGATTCCTCAGCGGTTGCCGAGTTGGTCTGAACAACAGTAGAAACCTGTTCAATTCCTTTGTCAATTTGGGTAATACCCGTTGCCTGCTTAGCCGAAGCCTCGGAAATCTCTCCGACAAGTTTTGTGGTTTTTTCAATGCTTTGCATTATTTTTTCAAATTCAGCGGCGGTCTCGTCTACTATCTTAGCCCCAATCTCGACACGTTTGCTGGAGTCCTCGATAAGCTGGGTCGTCTCTTTGGCTGCCGTTGCGCTTCTGGAGGCAAGGGTTCTTACTTCTTGAGCAACGACGGCAAAGCCTTTTCCTGCCTGTCCGGCACGTGCCGCTTCAACAGCAGCATTGAGCGAGAGGATATTTGTCTGGAAGGCAATATCATCAATGACCTTTATTATCTTTGCGATGTTCGCGGAGGAATCGCTTATGCCGCGCATAGCCTCCTGCATGCTCTTCATCTTTTCATTGCCCTCGATTGCTTCTTTTTGAACCTCCAGCGAAAGTGATTTTGCGTTTTCGGCGTTCTTTGCGTTGTTCTTTGTCTGCTCCGCAATCTCAGAAATAGCTGCGGTCAGTTCCTCAATTGAGCTTGCCTGTTCAGTTGTGCCGCGAGACAGGTTTTGGCTGCCGGAAGCTATTTCCTTTGAGCCTGATGCCACCTGTGACGCCGCTTCGTTTATACTATTGAGCATCTGCCTAAATTTTTCACCAGTTGTGTTAACCGCATTCTTGATCCTGAGATAATCCCCTATATATTCTTTGTCAATTTCCGCTGTCAAATCGCCTTCAGTCCACTTTTCAAGGACAAAAACCAGATCATTAAACGGTTTTTCTACTGCTTCTATCATTCTGTTTATATGTGCGACAACTTCACCGTATTCACCCTTAAGGCCGGCCGCATTGCCTCTTACACTGAGTTTGCCGTTCGCCGCGCTTTCTGCGAGCATGTTAGCTTCATCAACAAGTTGCTTAACTGATTTCATCATTTCAATGAAAGCAGGCCGTAACCTATCGTTTTCACTTCTCTTCGGCATTTTCATTATCTCTTCGAGCTGGCTCAAATCACCATTCGAGATTTCTATAAGAAGTTCCTCAATTATCAGGAAAGTCTCTCTTAATTTGTTTACAGACTCTGCAAGTTTGCCGAGCTCACCGTTGTAATCTTTATCCATCCCGCGGGTGAAATCGTTATTTGCCATTAAAGCAAGTATTTCATTCGCTTCATTGAGCGGTGTTGCGAAAGCCTCAAACATACCATTTATGCCGGCAATTATTTTTGCATATCCGCCTTTGAGCTTCGATGTATCCGCTCTCGCTGTAAGATTACCCTCACGTCCGGCTTCTAGCAACTTAATGGATTCGTCGAGTAGCGTATATAATGATTCTCTTACACTGTTAAGGCTATTCATTAAAACTGCGTAATCGCCGCTGTATGTATTTTCAATTTCCTCTAAATCTTCGCCATTAGCTAATTTTAATATGTATTCAGTGGTGAACTTAACCGGTTTAACAATTGCCTCAAGCGTATCGTCGATGCCGCTGATAATCTTCTGATATACGCCGCTGTGTCCTGAAGCATCAACTCTTGTATCCAAACGTCCTTCAACAGCCGCAGCACGCAGATACGCAGCGTCGTTTGTTAAAAGTTCAAGCGATTCCTTTACTCTACCGAGACTCTCATTAATCATGACAAATGTTTCTCTGGATTCTTGGGTGTTGCTGTTGGCCTCTGGAACTGACAGGTCAAGGTCAAGATCACCCCTTGAGAGCTTCTCGAGATTGCTCATGAGATTGGCTATCGCTTTTTTGTAGTATTCTTCATTTTCAATGAGTTTTGTCAAGTTGGTTACGGTTTCAACATATCCCAGTTTCTCGCCGTTTTCGCCGACAATAGCCGCTGCATTCAGCCTGCATTTGTTGCCACTCCACTCGAAATAGCTCTCGTGAACGCCTTTTTGCAACTGCTTAATGCCGCATTTCTCATTGTTGCATATATTTGCACCGGCAGTGCTGCAAACCATGCCGTATGCGCTTTTGCGGTCAGCTATCTTGCCGCTTTTGACAAGACTTTTCTCAAACGCCTTATTGACAAACTTCCATTTCATATTATTGTCAACCGCATGGACCGGAAAAGGTATGCAGTCAAGAACCGCCTTGTAATATTTGCCGTCATCTAACAGTTTCTTAACTGACTTAAATATATTGTTTGTTTTTCTCACCGTCAAAGTAACTGTTATTAGTAAAGCAATAAAAAATACAAAGAAAAGTACTCCAAAAATGATTTTTGAAGACTGTGGCCCCGTAATTGCACACGCTCCGAACAGTCCTGCGCAAAATGCTAGGATATAAGCTACTAGCAGGGGCAGTGCTATTTTGCGTTTGTTTTGCCTGATGTTTTCTTTTTTCATAGTTTTTTCCTCTTTTCAAAAAATTTTATTTGATGTCAATTAATTTATATATTGGAATAAGTGTATTAGTGTTCATTTATAATATACAAAAAAAATATGTAAACAATCAAGATAAAGAACCTTATTTTTCAATAATTTAAATAAAAAAACACCCTGTTTAGGGTGTTTTTATCAAAATAATATACCACCGTTTACGCTTGTTCATCTTTTTCGTCTGCTGCGCAATTCAGGCTGGGTTTTCCGATAACACCGGGAAGAATTGAAAACGAAGAACCTGCGAGCAGACATACAATGCCTATTATCATTGGAACACTTATTTTTTCTTTCAATATTATTAATGCGAGGATAGGTGACAGCGCCGGCTTAATAAAGAAAACAAATGATGCAGTCGAGGCGTTTGTAACTTCAATGGCAAGCAGATAAAATGCATAACCTAAGCCGGTTACAAAAACGCCTATGTAAATTAGCGGCGCTATATTTTGGAGCGTAATACCGCCGAAAATTGGAATGTTTGAGAATGTACTGAGTCCAACGCTTTGGAGGAACGACGCTACCGGACTTATTTTTGTAATAAGAATCAACACAAGCATCTCAGCGCTTCCGAAAATAAAGCTAAAGCAGGTTAGGACAAGCCCGCCGAACTGTTTGCTGCGCCCCCTGCTTGCAACGCTGTATATCGCAAAGGTGATTGCTGCGAGCAGCGTGAGTACAATCCCCTGAACACTCGCCGACATCTTAAACGGGTTCATTATGAACATTATCCCGGTGAAACTTATAGTCAGTGAAATTACCGTCGATTTATTTATCTGTTCATTTAGGAAGAAAAACGCCAGTAATACCACAAAAACCGGATTGCAACTGAACAATACAGCTACAAAGGAAGCGGGAGCGTTTAATATTGCGAGCTGATAAAACACCATGCTGACAACGACGCAGATAAAACCTGTCAGGGCAAAATACCCTAAATCTTTAATACATAGTCTTATACCCCGCTTTATAAGAGCACTTACCGCTGGAGTAATTAGCACCAGTGAACCTATCAGAAACCGAAGAAACGTCATCTGAATCGGGTTAAAGCTGCTTGATGAGATCTTTAAAGCTATTTCCATGGTGCTGAATAGAATGGTAGATAAAATGATGTAAAGATAACCTTTTTTCAATTAAAACCCCTGTTTTCTATATTAAATATACTGTATTTTATGGTGCTGTTTTTTCACAGCGGTATTAATTATAACAGTTTTACGTCCATATTAAAAGACACGTTTGTATTTTTATAACTTTGAATTTCCTTTTTTTGTCCTTTTTTTATCTTCGTCTTCTGTCAGCTTGGCCTTTTCTCTTATTTTAAGAAGCTCCAAATATTTTCTGAGGTCTTCAAGGCTTTCCGGGCTTAATGTCATTATGTCTTTTATCATATGCTCATATTTATAAGGAATTGCTAAAGTCGTATCGCTGTAATCCACTTTGTCTTTGTTATTGGAACTTCCGAGCAAGTAGTCCACTGTTGTATTTAGTATATTAGCAATACTCAACATGGTATTAAAATCGGGCTCACGGTTTCCCAGCTCATAATTTGTATAAGCAACACGTGAAATGTTAAGCGCCTTTGCCATGTCGTATTGGGTCAGGTGTCTCTCATGCCTTAATCTACGCAATGTTTCCGAAAACAATCGCAATCACCCCTTTCAGTTAAAATTTGTTTTTATAAGCTAATCATGTATAAATATTCATTTTTTTAGTATGACTGAAAAAAACAGTCCTCCATCTGAACTCAGGCCGTTAGCCGTTATACCATTATCCGGTTAATCCGATATAATCTTGACATGTTTTTTCAACATAACTATAATCCGATATATACCAGATTATTTTCAATACCCAAAAGGGTATTATACTGCAATTAAAAATAATTTCAACTACAAATTTCATAGTTATTTTATTATTTGTAGTGAAGGGAAAACATATAATGAAAAAGTTATTGACATATGTCATCGTAACTTCGTTTATTATGGTTTTATTCCCATATACTGCGTTTGCTGCTGTCCCGGCTTTGTCGGGTTCTGTCGAAAACGGTGTTCTTACTGTCACCGTCAGCGGCGTTTCATCAAGGACATATCCTCAGGTTATTGTGCTCTCAAAAAACAAAGACGATGAAAGTGATTTTTATCTCGATACAATAAATCTCGCCAAGGGACAAAAAACGGTCAAACACACCAATGTTTCCGGCAAAACATATATACTTACTGCAATATTAAAAAAGAAAGACGGAACAAACGCAGAGGGTACGATATACGGAGTGGCTGAAAGCATTTCAGCAGTTTCCGCATCCTCATCCACCAGCAAAAATTCCGCTTCCACTAAAACCAATAGGTCTAATGAAAGCGGAACTTCTTACTATATGGCTCCCGTTTCTGAGGTAAACGGCACAAATGTTTCCTCACCGAACAAACCTGATAATTCTTCAAAAAGCAGCAATGCCGCACATTACTACACGGACTCAGAAATGTTTGAAAATTCGGGCAGTCAAAACAATTCTGCATTGCCGCTTATCATAATGTCAGTGATTTTAATTGGAACCTCTATTATATTTGCCAGAAAATTTTCCGAAAAAGAGAAATGATCTCACTCTTTATAGGATACAGTTATATTTAACACATCATTTCCATCAAAAATCAAAGGAATGTTAATGTTTTCTGTCTGCTCGACATGAACCTCGAGATTCTGTCCCGTCAAAACCGTCGGCGGAGTTATGTCTATTATAACGCTCCTTTGTGACAAAGCTGTCGCCGTATTGCCCATTATCATATTGCACAATTCGCAAATAGCGCTCTGGGCAAAATCGTCAATTTCAGTAATGTCCGGCATCATCATGGTACCGGCAAATTTACAGGCAAGAGAATTTGAAAAACTAATAACAGCATTTCCGTGTATCCTGCCCGTAATCCCAACTAAAATCAATAGATTCTGACCATTAAAAGGCGTTTTTTCATATGTAATTTCGCCTGTTTTAAAATTCATTCCTACCATTTGTGACAAAACTGTAGAAGCTGATTCAAGTATGCTTTCTGTAATTGTTTTATCCATAATTCTCCATCCATAATTTAATTTTTTATAGTGGTTTGAATAATAGCTCATTTTAATTGGATAGTGTATCATAAATTTTACCAGATATCAAGCTTTAAATACGCCTTTCAACATTATTTTTTCATAAAATTTTCCTTTTGTATCTTTGCATCATAAAGCCTTTTTGTAGGGCTTAAATTTGTTGCAAAAATTCTTTATAATAGAAGCAGGGCAGGTAATAAAATAAAGGGCGGCTCCTTAAAGAGCCGCCTTAAAAATTTTCTTAATATTTATTAAGTATGTGAATGGTAATATACATATTATGGAAGTGGACAGCCGCAAACATCAGATAATTCGACATAAAGCGACGAAAATCTGTCTGCAAGATAGTCGGCTCCGTTTTTTGCGATATAATCCGGCATGTTGTCATCAACACGAATCGGCAAGGACAGAGCCACCGTTGTTCCCTCGCCTTCCTTGCTATGCAGGGCGACCGTACCGCCGTGCTGTGTCACAATAAATTTTACAATCGAAAGGCCCAGGCCCGCTCCAGACAGTTCGCTTTCGTTTTTAAACGAAAAGTACGGGTCAAATATCCTCCCCATAATCTCGCTTTTTATGCCTTGACCCTTGTCGCTGACGCTTATTACCGCCTTTTCGCCCTGGTCCTCAAGCTTGACCACAATTCGGTTGCCCTCTCTTGTGTATTTGCAGGAATTTGAAATGAGGTTTATTATCGCTGTAGAAAGCCTGTCCGGGTCAAACACTGTGATTATATTTTTTTCCGGAACAATATAGTCAAGCTCAATATTTATCGACCTTGTGAGTATTTTGCAAGCTTCGCACAAGTTTGAAATAAATTTTGTAAGATTGCCCTTTTTGAGATTTAACTTAGCTATGCCTGAACGATATTTTGAAACCTCGACGATATTGTTGGACAGCCGCAAAATCCGATAGCAGTTCTGGGTGATAAGTTTTAAATAGGTTTTTGTTACCTCGTCGTCGCTGTCCTCAAGATGCCTTGCCATGAGTCCCAGAGTCGAGAAAATCACAGTCAGCGGAATCTTGTACTCATTTGAAAATGACGCTATAATCTTTTCCGGCTCCCCGTCTGGGAGTACTGATTCATTCTTATCAGCATTTTTTATAAAAACATGGCAACCAATAAATTTATCTTCAATTAAAATCGGTATAAGCTGTGCCGTAAACCCGCTCAATGGTTCGGACTGCTTTTTTGCTTCAAATGATACTCCGGTCTTAAGCTGCGACAAAACCTTATCAAAATCATAGCTGCTGATAAGCTCGCGGACACCGTCTTGCAACGATAAAGAGGGGTAGCGCTTCAAAGCCGCTTCATTTGCCCATACAGTATTCAGCTCCGAATCAGTAATCGCTATAGGTTCTTTGGTTTTTTCGTACAGCCGTTTGCCGGTAAGGACAAATTCATCAATATCCATTACATCACATCCAAACCACATGCAGGATTAAATATAATTAATTCTTCTGTCATTTGGTCATCATACTAATGTGTCTGTCGGTCAATCAACTTTTATATATTATAACAATTTTTCGGTACATTTTCTATACTTTGGGCAAAATATTAAAACGCCATATTCCTTTTTGCCAAATATAACGAAGTGATTATTTATTTGGCTGTCAAATTTAATAAATTTGATATTTAACAAACTATCACTTGTATTATTGGATAAAATGTTATAAAATATGTTGAGGAATTTACTAATTGGAGGTTAAGCAATATGGGAATCAAAATTGGTATTAACGGTTTCGGCCGCATTGGCAGACTCGTATTCCGTGCTGCTGTAGCAAATCCGGACCTCTATGAGATTGTTGGCATAAACGATCCGTTTATCGATGTCGACTACATGGTCTATATGGTAAAATACGATACAATGCACGGACGTTTCAACGGTGACATCAAGTCTGAAAACGGCAAACTTGTCGTTAACGGCCACGCAATCTGCGTATATGCTGAAAAAGAGCCTGCCATGATTCCGTGGAAAGAATGCGGCGCTGAATATGTCGTCGAATCAACCGGTGTCTTCACAAGCTCTGAAAAGGCTTCCGCTCACCTCAAAGCCGGTGCTAAGAAGGTTGTTATCTCCGCACCTGCAAAGGATTCAGTTACTCCGACCTTTGTCTGCGGTGTTAACTTTGACAAGTATACAAAGGATATGAACATTGTTTCTAACGCATCCTGCACAACAAACTGCCTTGCTCCTCTTGCCAAGGTTATCAACGATAACTTCGGCATTGTCGAAGGCCTTATGACTACAGTCCACTCAACAACAGCTACCCAGAAGACTGTTGACGGTCCTTCCAAGAAGGATTGGCGCGGCGGCCGTGCAGCTGCTGGCAACATCATTCCTTCATCAACTGGTGCTGCAAAGGCTTGCGCACTCGTTATTCCTGAACTCAAGGGCAAGCTGACTGGTATGTCATTCCGCGTACCTACTCTTGATGTTTCAGTTGTTGACCTCACCTGCAAGCTCGCAAAGGAAACCACCTACGAAGAGATCTGCGAAGTTGTCAAAAAGGCTTCCGAGACCACAATGAAGGGCGTTCTCGGTTACACTGACGAGGATGTTGTTTCATCAGACTTCCTCACCGATCCTCGCACTTCAATCTTCGACGCTAAGGCTGGTATCATGCTGAACCCGACATTCGTCAAGCTGGTTGCTTGGTACGACAATGAGTGGGGTTATTCCAACAAGGTCCTTGAGCTGATTAAGCATATGGCCGAAGTTGATGCGAAATAATTTAAATTCCGCATTTTATAAAAGCTGGTTTAAGCAATTTGCTTAAACCAGCTTTTTTGTTTACAACACTTGTTTATTAAAAGAATAGCTATATTCCTTCATTTTGCTAAAATAACTGCAAACCCTTATTGGCTCCCGCTTATTAAAAATGCAGCAAAACAAAAAAGAGGGGACAGTTCCCCTCTTCATAAACAAATTACAGCTCATTGCTGATTAACAGGCGCGCCGTTGTTCTCAATCTTTCTCTGCTCATAGATTATATGCTTTGAATAAACTGTGAACGACGAATAAAAATACGGGACAACAAATAAAATGGGAACTATTGCGATACAAGCAATGGCCCATCCGATATAGGACAGGAAGAATTTTGTAATTTCCCATCTGTAATCCTTAGTATATCTGATAGAATCGCGCACAACGTCAGAAACTTTCCTGCTGCTGTCTTCTACAATTAGGTAGTTGGCCAATGTGTATCTTGAGGTTACAAATAAAAAGAGGATTATACCGCCAATCATCAGCGTCCCGCCGAAAAACGAGAGGACACCGGCAATCAGCACCTTACGGATATCCGAATCCGAAAGGTTTTGCGGATTATTGATATTTACATTTGAAAGATAATACTCGGCGGCAACAAGCAAAACCGCAGGAAGCCCGCAAGTTAAAAGCCACCACAATGCCTTGCGCACACCGACATAAAATCTGAGCCAGAGGCTTTTCCCATACAGTTTTCCGGAACCAAACCAGCCGAAAATATCCCCTATCGCTGGCTTTGCGCCGCTTGTCAGATTCCAATACCACTCAGTCATTCCTAGAATTAGCGGCGTCATAATAAAGAACGCAATAATGCTAAATACAAGACTTATTATAAAAGAATAAATATTTAGATTAATAAGCCCGTTATCCGTTAACTCAGGTATCTCAGTGATTTTTCTGTACGCGCTCTCAAGTTGAGATATGCCAAAAACCAAAAGCCCTAATATAAGCAATACAGCTATTGCCTTTAACCACGAGTTTTTAAGAGCTTTAAGACCATTATATTTCGATAGAACGCGCAAATTTACCATTAAATCAGCTCCAAGTTTAATTTCCTATAATTAAAACCTTTAAAGACATATTTACACATTACCGGCAATATAACAATTTTACTCTATTAGAGCCATATTGTCAAAACGGCATTTTATAAAATTAATTTTTCCTGTTTTATGTATTATATCACCTTAAAACAAAAAGCATAAGATATTCATTTAGAAAATCTTATGCTTTTAATTTAAGCGCTCCGCGCCTCGGATTATATATTTGAACATTATTTTTTCAAAGAACGGTTAATAGCGGACATTATTGCCTTAAGCGACGCGATGCTGATATCGGAATCAATGCCTACTCCGAATACAGGTCTGCCGTCCGGGTCTTTCAACTGAATATAACTCACCGCAAGGGAATCAGAGCCGTCGGATATGGCCTGTTCGTTGTAGGAGACAAATACATATTTGTCAAGGCCTGTGCCCTTAATAGCCCTGAAAAATGCGTCTATGGGGCCGTTACCGGTTCCGGAGATTACCTTTTCAACGCCGTTATGTTTTATTTCGCCTATGAACTTCACAACTGTGCCCTTGTCTGTCCGCTCGTGCTTAAAGCTATATCCGCAAAGTTCATAAGGCTCGTTTATGCCGATATACTCCGATTTGAACAGGTCGAACACTTCCTGCGGCTTGAGTTCTTTGCCCGTCTCGTCGCACCGAGCCTTGACTATCGCGCCGAAATCAGCCCGCATTTCCTTAGGCAGGTTGTATCCAAACTCGGTCTGCATGATATAAGCAGCGCCGCCCTTGCCCGACTGGCTGTTTATGCGGATAATCGGCTCGTAGTCCCTTCCTATGTCCGCAGGGTCTATGGGCAGATACGGCACCTCCCAATACTTGGAGCCTGTGCTCCTCATATACTCCATACCCTTGTTAATCGCATCCTGATGTGACCCGGAGAACGCCGTAAACACCAGCTCGCCGGCATAAGGATGCCGCGGCGGGACTTTCATCTTTGTCGTCTTTTCATAGACTTCCATTATCTTTTTTATATTGCTGAAATTCAGCTTCGGGTCAATGCCCTGCGAATACATATTCAGCGCAAGCGTTACAATGTCTACGTTCCCTGTGCGCTCGCCGTTGCCGAAAAGCGTTCCCTCTACTCTTTCCGCCCCGGCAAGCAGTCCCAGCTCCGCAGACGCAACACCGGTTCCCCTGTCGTTGTGAGGATGAATGCTTATAATCGCGTTTTCCCTGCCCGGCAGGTGTTTGCAAAAATACTCTATCTGGTCGGCATAGCAGTTCGGCGTGCTGCATTCAACCGTTGCCGGAAGGTTCAGAATTATTTTATTATCTTTGGTAGGCTCAAAAACCTCCATGACTTTTGAACAGATTTTTACCGCGTTGTCCATTTCAGTTCCGGAAAAGCTCTCCGGCGAATACTCAAAACGCAGGTTCATATCGCTGTCAACTTCTTTTGAAAGCTTTTTTATAAGCTTTGCACCGTTTACCGCGATGTCTATAATTCCGTCCACATCCGTCTTGAACACGACCTTGCGCTGCAAGGCAGATGTAGAATTGTAAAAATGCAAAATTACGTTTTTGGCACCGCGGATAGCCTCAAACGTCTTGCGTATCAAATGTTCTCTTGCCTGAACGAGCACCTGAATTGTCACGTCGTCGGGGATATAATTTTCCTCAATAAGCGTCCTGATTATCTCATATTCTGTTTCAGACGCGGACGGAAACCCGACTTCAATCTCTTTGAATCCGATATTTATAAGTGTGTTGAACATGAGTAACTTTTCATCGAGGTTCATCGGCTCCACAAGTGCCTGATTTCCGTCGCGCAGGTCGACACTGCACCAAATGGGCGCTTTTGTAATAGTTTTAGAAGGCCATTCGCGATTCTCAATAGGCACTTGTGGAAACGGATGATATTTTTCATATGCTCGCACCATTGAAATGCCTCCATATTACAAAATCCCCGCCCCATATCAGGGGCGAGGACTTATATCCACGCTGTACCACCCTGTTTCGACGGCAAAGCCGCCCTCTAAGGTCTCAAACAAGACCCGGTTTTTAACGCAAACTCTAACGTCCGTCCCTTGTCAGAACGGCAGCTCCGGAATGAGTTATACACCTGTTCCGCGCCCCCGCTTGCACCAAAACGCGGTCTCTCTTTGCCGCAATAAACAGGTCTTTGTTCCTTCACAGCCTTTGTAGGTAGCATATTCATTTTTGCTTTTAGTATATCAACCGAATCTCTTTAAGTCAATAGCGAAGGAAGATTTGACGCAAGTTTATTAAACAATTTTACAAAGTCTTGTACTCTTTTCGAGTCAGTGATATAATATACTGCAAACCAACAATAAATACGATATGAAAAACAGATTAGAAGGAGTAAATCTATGAATATTCTTGTTACTGGCGGCGCAGGTTATATCGGCAGCCATACCTGTGTCGAGCTTCTTGAAAGTGGACATCAGGTAGTCGTTATAGACAATTTGAGCAACAGTGATGAAGAGGCACTTGTGCGCGTCCAAAAGATTACAGGTAAGACGCTTAAATTCTACAAAGGCGATGTCAATGACTACAGCCTTTTGAAAACCATTTTCACTGAAAATAAAATCGACGCCGTCATCCACTTTGCAGGCTACAAAGCAGTCGGTGAATCCGTCATGAAGCCTCTGGAGTACTATCAAAACAATATCGGCAGCACAATCACGCTTTGTCAGGCAATGCGTGAAGCCGGCGTCAAGAGCATTATATTCAGTTCCTCTGCAACTGTTTACGGTTCACCCAAAAAAGTGCCTGTAAAAGAAGACTTCCCTCTCTCGGCAACCAATCCCTACGGACGCACAAAACTGTTTATTGAACAAATACTTATGGATATCAGCAAGGCGGACAGCGAGTGGACTGTAATCCTGCTGCGCTATTTCAACCCGATTGGTGCCCACAAAAGCGGGCTTATCGGTGACTCCCCGCGCGGCATCCCGAACAATCTCATGCCTTACATCACCCAGGTCGCGACGGGCAGGCTCGAAAAGCTCCGCGTTTTTGGCAACGACTATCCTACCCACGACGGCACAGGGGTGCGCGATTATATCCATGTAGTCGACCTTGCCAAAGGCCATGTTGCAGCCCTTAAAAAGGCCTTTGCAGGCGGCACCCACATCTACAACCTCGGCACAGGCGTAGGCTACAGCGTTCTTGACGTTGTCAAGGCGTTTGAAAAGGCCTCCGGCGTAAAAATCCCCTATGAGATTACTGATCGCCGTCCCGGTGATATCGCTGAGGTATATGCAGACCCGACAAAGGCCTATGAGGAGCTTGGCTGGAAGGCCGAGCTCGGCATTGAGGATATGTGCGCCGACTCATGGCGCTGGCAGTCCTTAAACCCCAACGGTTACAGCAAGTAAAAATAGCGTTTAATAACCTCTGTACTGGTATCCAGTACAGAGGTTTATTTTTGTTTCTGGCTTATATGCTAATTTGTAATAAATCAATAGGCTTGGCCAAAACTTAAATTCACGAAGACAAAACTCATTACCCCTCTGAAAGGAAAAAACGGTCTGCCCCCAAAAGGAGACAGACCGCTTTTTATGCGTTATTACGCTTTATAGAACTCGTAGAAAGCCCTGTAGGCGGAATATACATCGAGCTTTGAGACAACCTCAAATGGTGAGTGCATTGAAAGAACGGGGACGCCCACATCTATGACATCTACATCAAGCTCGGCAATATATTTTGCAACTGTTCCGCCGCCGCCCTGGTCGACCTTGCCGAGTTCGGCCATCTGCCACATGATTCCCTTGCTGTCCAGCAGTTGGCGTACCCAGCTTGTGAATTCTGCAGAAGCGTCACTTGTACTATATTTGCCGCCGTGGCCAGTGAATTTGTTGACGCCGACGCCGTAATTTAAAAACGCAGCATTGTTCTTTTCCATTGCGTCCGGATAGGTCGGGTCGAACGCCGCCGTTACATCAGCGGAGAGGCATTTTGAGTTGCTGAGCACGTCTCTGGCCTCAAGTCCGTAAGGACGGGCGAGGTCGGCGATAAAATTCTTAAGATAGGAAGAAATAAGACCAGTGTTGCCCTCGCTGCCGATTTCCTCTTTATCAGTAAGGCAGCAGACACATGTTGTTTCCGGGACGCCGCATTTGAAGAGTGCAGTCAGCGCCGGATAAGCGCAAACACGGTCGTCATGCCCGTAGGCACCTATCATGCTGCGGTCAAAACCGATATCGACAGCTTTGAACGCTGGAACCATTGTGAGTTCAGCAGACAGGAAATCTGCTTCAACAATGTCGTATTTTTCATTGAGCAGTTTTATAATATTGAGCTTTACAAGCTCGCTTTCCTTGTCGTCGCGGAAAGGCAGGCTGCCGATAAGGACATTGAGCTGCTCACCATTGAACGCTTTGTCCATCGTCTTCTTGCCCATGTCCTTGTCAAGATGGGGCAGAAGGTCGGTTACGCAGAACTGAGGGTCGTTTTCATCCTCGCCGAGACGGACAGTTATCTGCGTTCCGTCCTTTTTGACAATCACGCCGTGAAGTGCCAACGGGATTGTAGGCCACTGATATTTTTTGATGCCGCCGTAATAATGCGTCTTGAAAAGGCCAAGCTGTGATTCCTCATAAAGCGGGCGCTGCTTTAAATCCAGCCTCGGTGAATCAATATGGGCCGCGGTGAGGTGTACGCCCTCGTCAAGGGGTTTTGAACCTATGACGGCGAGTATTATCGACTTGCCGCGGTTGTTGTAGTAAACCTTGTCGCCCTTCTTATATTTCTGCTTTTTGTCAAACGGAACAAATCCGAGCTTCTGCGCCTCGTTTATGGCGTAAGTTACGGCTTCCCTTTCTGTTTTAGCGGCGTCTAAAAATGCTTTATAACCGTTGCAGTAATTAAACGCGGTTTTAATCTCCTCATCAGACATCACAATTCCGCCGTTCTTGGGATTCATCAACAGCTTTTCCTTTAAAGCTTTTGCCTTAGATTTTTCCTCCATTATTATTCCTCCAAAACGAATTTATAAATAGCCTATTAACATACTTATTGCTTTATGACCAGCGATTGCAAGTCGCTTTATTTATTGCCATAGTAGAGCTTTTTGTAAATCTCTTTGATGTTCTTGACTTTGCTGACATAAGCCCGCGTGTCGGAAAAAGGAATGTAGTTGAGCGTTTTTCCGTCTTTTGAATAGTCAGGGTTGCTGAGCCACTTTCTGACATTGGCCCTTCCCGCATGATATGCGGCAAGGGCAACCTTTTCGTCATTGTACTCTTTGAGCAGTTCCGCTAAAATTGCCGTTCCGTAACGAATATTGATTTCCGGGTCATAGAGGTCAGAGGCCGTATATTCCGACGAATCATTGCTCTTCTTCATTATCCATTCAAGAGTCGGCGGTGTCACCTGCATAAGCCCAATCGCGCCGACTTTTGAAACCGCATTGGGGTCAAAGCTGCTCTCACTTTTTATAACGGCATAGACAAGGCTTGGTTCAACTCCATTTTTTTCAGCATATAAGGTGACATACTCTTTATACTTGTCCGGATAGGCTGATTTAAGAAAGATATTATAGGCAGGTTCCCAGAGAAAAGCAGCCGCAACAGCAATAATCAGCAAAATTGTCAGGGTCTTTATGCCTTGCCGCCGTTTTCTCATGCTAATGTAAACCTCCGTCGCCGCAAATAATATCGGCTATCTTGTCCACGCCGGCAAAAAGCTCCTTGTCGCCGCCGTCGCTTATCACAACATAGTCCGCCCGACTCTTATAAAACTCGTCGTCAGGCTGTGCTCTTATGCGTTCAAGAGCCTTTTCTCTGCTGATACCGTCGCGCTCCATTATGCGCTTAATGCGAAGTTCACGGTTCGCCAAAACCGCCATCACCTTGTCACAGAGCCTGTCTGAGCCGCTTTCAAACAGCGTCGGCGCATCAAGGACCGCAAACTTGCAGCCGCTGTCTGCAAGGCCCTTTAATTCAGACTGAATCTGCTGAAGGATATAGGGGTGGGTTATGCTGTTTAATAGATCAACCTTGCCGCCGTCAAATGCGAGATGAGCGAGTTTTTTTCGGTCGAGCGATCCGTCATCCAATATTATGTCGTCCCCGAAAGCCTCTTTGAGCTTTAAAAGGCACGGGCTGCCGGGGGTTACCACCGCTCTGGCGGATTTGTCGGCGTCAATGTGAGCAAATCCGCGTTTTACAAGATGCTGTGAAGCAAGGCTTTTCCCTGCTCCTGACGGTCCGGTAACACCTAAAACAAACATACGTTTAAGTTCCTTTTCGATTACTACTTTTATATTCACCAAGTTTCAAGTTTATAATGCAGCAAAATTCCATATTAATGCGAAAATATGGCGTTACAGGTTAATTATTTCAAACCCTGCAGCTCTCAACAGTCGATTATATACGGCAAGCCCAATTCCGTCAAGGCTCGGGCAGCGGGCATAAACTGTCTTGGCCCCAATCTCGTCAAGCTCCCTTAAGGCGTCGAACAGCCTCTGAGCCTGTGAGGCGCCGTCGTCAGACTGGCCGTAGGTGACACACTGAACATTGAAGCGGTTCTGCTCACCCTCAAAGCAAAGCACCGCGACCCCGTCTTTTGCCCTCTCATTCACAAACTCCGCCATCTTGTCAAGCGGGGCATTGATAATCGAGACATGGGCTTTTGGGGCGTAATGCTTGTACTTCATACCCGGCGAGGCCACTTTTTCGCCCATGCTCACTTTATGCGTAACAGCGCGGTCGATAAAAACCTCGCCTAAAACGTCTTTTATCTGTTCCGGCGTGACTCCTCCCGGCCGGAGTATACGCGGATGCCCGTCCGCCAATGTTATGACGGTGGATTCAACCCCGACTCCGCAGGAGCCCCCGTCGACAACAGCGGAAACGCGCCCGTCAAGATCCTGCAAAACGTGGGACGCCAGCGTCGGGCTGGGTTTGCCGGAAAGGTTTGCGGACGGTGCTGCCAGCGGGATACCCGCTTCCTCTATTATTGCATGGGCGATAGGATGGGAGGGACACCTAAAACCGGCTGTATCAAGCCCTGCCGAAACTATCGACGGGATAACAGGCAGCTTTTTTAAGATTATCGTAAGAGGCCCAGGCCAAAACGCATCCATGAGCTTTTTGGCGGACTCAGGTATCTCGGCGGCGTATCGCGGCAGCCAGTCCTTTGACGCGACGTGAACGATAAGCGGATTATCCTGCGGCCTGCCCTTCGCCGTAAATATATTGGCGACGGCCTTTTCGTCAAGGGCATTAGCCGCAAGCCCATAGACGGTTTCCGTCGGGATTACGACCAGTTTCCCTTCCCTTAACAGCTCAGCCGCGCGCTTTATGCCCTCTTTATCAATATTTTTTTCACAATTTATAACTTCTGTTAACATTTGATTCTCCCTTAAGATATCCAAGAGAAGATTAAAAATTCTGAAAGTTTGCAGTTAGCTTATGGCGCCGCCCTGTTTGAGCTTTTCTGCCTGAATGGCAGTGATGAGCGGCTCAATTATATCGTCAAGCTCGCCGTTTAAAATTGACTCTATTTTATAAAGCGTAAGTCCTATGCGGTGATCCGTAACTCTGCCCTGCGGGAAATTGTAGGTACGGATACGCTCGCTGCGGTCTCCGGTGCCGACCTGCGACCTTCTCTCGGCGGCAATCTTCTCTTCCTGCTCCCTTTGCTGGCGCTCGTAAAGCCTTGAGCGAAGCACCTTCATGGCTTTATCCTTGTTCTTGTACTGGCTGCGCTCGTCCTGGCATTCGACAACTATCCCAGTGGGTATATGCGTAATGCGGATTGCAGAATCGGTTTTGTTGATGTGCTGGCCGCCCGCACCACTTGAACGGAAGGTGTCAATCTGAATGTCATTCGGGTTGATTTCGACCTCGACGTCCTCTACCTCCGGCAAAACTGCAACAGTGACGGTTGACGTATGGATACGCCCCGACGCCTCGGTCTCTGGGACACGCTGGACCCTGTGGACGCCGCTCTCATACTTGAGCCTGCTGTATGCGCCGTCCCCTTCAATCATAAAGCTGATTTCCTTGATGCCGCCAAGCTCAGTTTCATTGAGGTTCAGCACCTCTATCTTCCAACCCTTATGCTCGGCATACATAGAATACATGCGGAAAAGTTCAGCCGCAAAAAGGGCAGCCTCTTCTCCGCCTGCACCGCCTCTTATCTCCATTATCACGTTTTTGTCGTCGTTTTTGTCTCGCGGCAGAAGGAGGATATTCAGCTCATTTGTAAGCCGCTCTTTGTCTTTTCTTGCTTTCGCAAGCTCCTCTTCCGCCATCTCCCGCAATTCGCGTTCAGGCTTTGACTCTATAATCTCCAGTGCGTCCTTTTCCGTTTGGCAGGCATTTTTATATTCCCTGTATTTTTCAACGAGCGTTCCCAAATTTTTATGCTCAAGCATTAATTTTTTCAGTTTATCCTTATCGCTCAGCACATCAGGCTGGGCGAGCTTTTCTGTTATCTCATTATATCTTTCTTCTGCACTTTCAAGCTGTTCAAACATTACATTTGCTTCCCCCGAAATAGATACTACAGCCTGCAGATTCAGGCATTCGAGCTGTCAGATGCTGTATTTTCCTTAATGACATTTTTTATTTTCTTTACTATCTTGACCCGAGGTGTCATCACCTCATGGCCGCATTTCTCGCATTTAATTTTAAAATCTACGCCGATGCGCAGCACAATAAACCTATTGCAACCGCATGGGTGGTTTTTCTTCATTACAATGATGTCACCGACTGCTATATCCATAAAAGACTCCGCCTTTCATTTTATGTACCGCAGCCACATTTCTGCGGCGCATATGATATAGTTTACAGATTATAAACTGTGCCGGTCACTATAGTATATCATAAATCTTGGATTATCTCAAAGCTATTTGGGCAAAAGTTGTCAGCGATATATTGTATAAATTTTTCAGCGACTTTTCGGTATTTGAAAGGGTTTTACGGAAATGATATCAGCAGAATTATAAAAAGGCTAAGGCTGGCTTTATTTTGGAGGCTGTTTTTATGAGCATTTATACGGTAGCTGAATTTGATTCTGTTGATTTGGCCGATTTAGCATCAGGCAAAGTACGCGATATGCAAGGCGTTGTTGGCATAGAGGTTTTGAGAAACCGTTTCGCAGCACGGGCTGAGGACGAAAACGATACAACGCTGCCTTTCATTCCCGTAGGCACGGGGTGGTCGTATACGAGCGGAATTGGCGGCGGCCCGTTTTACTCGATACCCTTTTCACGTGGGTTTGACGATGAGTCGGGCGAAAACTTCGAGCCTTCAAGGCGGCGTGACGCGCTCTTAAAAGTTGAAACCAAAGACCAAGAAACGGCCCAAACAGTGTCTTATATTCTCAGAAACCTCGGCGGGCGCGGCGTCTCTATCGTAAAAAAATAGCCATGTTTTTGAATGTGTCCAAAAAGCTTTTTTTATACTAAAAAATATTTATTTATAAAATAACAGTCATTTGTGAAATATTTTTTGACCCTTGCATATAAATTGAGTGGAGCGAAAAAAAGGGAGGTAAATCGCAATGGCTGTTATCAAGCCTGAGGGATGGCTTTTGGACACCGCCGAAAACCGTGAGGCTCTGCGCAGCCCCGCAAATCTTTTAAGGGCTGAAGAGGAGGGCCGCACCGTTGAGGCGCGCGCGCTCGTATGTGACAGCTCGCACAATCTTATAGTCGATCTTGGATGCATGAAAGGTATCATTCCGCGTGAAGAAGGCGCGCTGGGTCTTGATGACGGCACGACAAGGGATATAGCCGTGATTTCAAGGGTAAATAAAGCCGTCTGCTTCAAAATAATAAGCCTGCCGCATCCGCCGGATAAGATGGCTGTATTATCCCGCCGTGCAGCGCAGGAAGAAGCCGTCAGGCTTTATATATCAAAGCTTAAACCTGGGGATATCATCGACGCCCGGGTCACACACCTTGAGCCGTTCGGCTGTTTCGTGGACATCGGATGTGGCATAGCCTCGCTTATCCCGATAGACCTTATTTCAGTTTCACGCATAGCTCATCCGCGCGATCGTTTCAGGGTCGGTCAGGATATACGCGCCGTCGTAAAATCAGTCGAAGGCCCGAGCCGCGTATGCCTGACGCATAAGGAGCTGCTGGGCACATGGGAGGAAAACGCAGCAAACTTCACGCCCGGAGAAACTGTTGCGGGGATTGTGCGTTCTGTTGAGAGCTACGGCATTTTCGTTGAGCTGGCGCCGAATCTGGCAGGGCTTGCTGAGCCGAAGGAAGGCGTCAAACCTGGTCAGCACGCAAGTGTATTCATCAAAAGCCTTATACCCGAAAAGATGAAAGTTAAACTTATTATTGTCGACGCTTTTGACGCGGAGTATAAGCCGGAAGAGCCTTATTATTACATAACCGGTGACCATATAGACAGATGGGTCTATTCTCCCCCCGGATGTGAAAAAGTTATTGAAACTGTTTTTAAGTGAATTCAGCATTTGTGGCTGTTTTCAATGATGAAATCATTGTAAAACAGCCTTTTTTCTTGCCCTTATATATTAATCGTGATATTATAAATATAACCGTGTGTTATACCGGTAAAATTATCTGCATAATGAAGTTAAAATGGGGAGCTTATGAATAGAAGATTGAAGCCGGCCGCTTTCCTTGCACTGGCCTTGGCAATAACAATTATTTTTACAGGCTGCTCTTCAGGAAAAAACAATTCAAGCAAGGCATCAGAGTCCTCTTTAAGCCAGACAAAAAAAACAGGCGAAACGCTGAAAACGTTTTCATTGCCCTATACGACAACGGAAAACTTTAATCCGCTGTCGCCTGCGTCTAATGCCAATATGGTTTTATGGCCGCTTATCTACGACTGCCTTTGCGAGCCAGACGCAAACTTTAATCCGGTAATGCGCCTTGCCGAATCGGTCAACTCAAGCGGCACTACAGCCACCATAAAACTTAAAAGTGGTGTCCAATTCACCGACGGTTCGCCTCTTACCGCCGCCGATGTAGTATATACATTTAACGCCGTACGCTCAAACGCCAATTCACCTTATTATTCAAGGCTTGCCAATGTGTCTGAAGTCAAGGGAAACGGCAATACAGTGACCCTGACGCTTATAACCCCAGACCCGCTGATTGCCAATATGCTCGATATACCGATTATTAAGGCAGACAGCGATAAAAATGGCAACGCTATCGGCACAGGGCGGTATAAATATTCAAAAAGCGGCACAAACGCTGTGCTCACCAAAAACCCGAAATGGTATAACGGCAACTCATCCAAATTCAACAAGATTTCGCTTGTAAACATACCTTACAGCGATGCCATTATGACGAGTCTGGCTATTGGCGAAATTAATTTTGTTTATTCAGACGATGGCACCAACTCGGCAGCTTCGGTGCCCAATACCGACACTTCGCCCGTAAACCTAAACCAGCTCATTTATGTTGGAATCAATGCCGGAAAACCACATCTCAGCAATGCCCATTTCAGGCGTGCGCTTTCCTTCTCGATAAGCAGGGAGTTGCTGGTCTCACAGAACTACTCAAACCGCGCATATCCCAGTGCTTATCCATTTAATCCGAAGTGGTCCGAGATTTCAAAAATTCCTCAAAAGCTGTCGTCTGACTTTGATGCCGTTGCGGCTGAGATGCAGCAGGCAGGCAATACCTCTGGAATAACGCTGACCCTCCTCGTCAATCAGGAAAACCCTGTCCGAAACAATGTCGCTAAATATCTCGCTTCTTGTTTTAATAAGACAGGCATAAATGTGACAGTAAAATCCGTGCCATACGAGGAGTATGAATCACTTATCAAAAGCGGTAATTTTGATATGTATCTGGGTGAGGTAAGACTCTCAAACAATATGGACATCAGTCCGTTGCTTGCAGCCGGCGGGACGGCAGCCTTCAGCACTGTTCCAAATTCGTCCACTCTCTCGGCATTCAACGACTGGCGAAACGGTTATAAGGACATTGCTTATGTGGCTGATACCTTTGAAGCTGAAATGCCGTTTATTCCTCTTTGTTACCGCACAGGCCTTACCTCATATACAAAGGGGCTTACCGGGGTTCAATCAATGGACAACGATGTATTCTTCAATTTTGAAAAATGGAAGTAGGAACGCTGCTTAAATGCCCATAATCACACTGACTTTTTTAAAATTACAACGCTTCTATTTTGAATAAATAACGGCTGTGACGCCGGCGGCAGAGTAATAAATTCTGTATATTATAAAAACATAGTTGTTAAACCGGCGAAAATAAGGTAAAATATATTTAATGCCGAGAGACTACTTAAAGGAGTAAAGGAGTGAAGAGCTTGATTTGCCTGGAAAACCCTAATGGATATATAGAAATCAGCCATGAGTATTTTTCTAAACTGATAGGACTTGCCGCTTCATCGTGCTATGGCGTCGCAGGAATGGCTGCAAGCAACAAGGTACAGGGGCTTACACAGCGTTTGACACGCGATAAGCTCAAACGCGGTGTAAAGGTAAGTTCAGTCGGCGGAAAGCTCTTTATTGATCTTCATATAATCGTTACCTATGGCGTTAATATTACTGTAATTGTTAAAAGCATAATAAAAAAGGTCAGATACACGGTTGAAGAAGCAACCGGACTTAAGGTAGACTGCGTCAACGTATTCGTTGATGAAATGAAACCAGAATAAATAATTCAAAATAAATAAACAACGTATTTTGATATTGTGAAGGAAGATTAATTCTCATGGAAAATCTTTGTGTTTCCGGCCGTCAGCTAAAAGATATGCTTTTATCTGCTGCCCATGTGTTGGAGGCTCGCAAGCAGGAAATAAATGAGCTTAACGTATTCCCCGTTCCTGACGGTGATACCGGAACCAACATGTCAATGACAATGAATTCAGTTGTCCGTGAACTTTCACGGCTTGATTCATGCACAGTTTCACAGGTTACAGAAATTGCAGCGTCTTCCCTCCTAAGAGGGGCAAGAGGTAACTCCGGTGTAATACTGTCACTGCTTTTCCGCGGTATCGCGAAAAAACTTAACGGCTTAGATGAAGCGACTGGCGCGGATTTTGCCGCCGCCTTGACCGCTGGTGTCGAAGCCGCCTACAAGGCTGTTATGAAGCCGCAGGAAGGTACCATTCTCACTGTTGCGAGAGAAGCCGCCGAGGCCGGCGTGGCTGCCGCAAACTGTGAGGGTGAAAATGATTTTGTCTCTGTTATGGAGGCTATCAGCAAAACAGCGTCCGATACACTTGCAAGGACGCCAGATATGCTGCCTGTACTCAAAAAGGCAGGAGTCGTTGATTCCGGCGGAAAAGGCCTTGTCGTCATTTTCGACGCTATGCTGCGTTCGCTAAAAGAGGGCGGCGTTATCGGGGAAAGCGAAACAGAAAAGGTCGAAAATGCGCCTGCCGCAGTTGGAACCAGTGATGAGGAAATACATTTTACTTATTGCACCGAATTTATCATTAATAAAACCGGCGAGCCGGCAAAAGACCCGCTGGCACTCCGGGCGTTTCTTGAGTCGATAGGCGACTGCGTTCTCGTTGCCGATGACACAAGTTTTATAAAAGTCCATTGCCATACGGACAATCCCGGCAATGCGATTCAGGAAGCTTTGACATACGGGTACTTAACTGATATAAAAATCGACAACATGAGGATTCAGTCAGAAAAGAAGAAAAATAACGCGGAGACGCTCCAGAGAGTCGAACCTGAAAAACAATATGGTTTTGTCGCTGTCGCGTCAGGTGAGGGACTCGCTCAAATTTTCAAAGAGCTTGGAGCTGACCGCGTCGTTGAGGGCGGGCAGACAATGAACCCCAGCACCGACGACATCCTTTCTAATATAGAAGCAACGCCTGCCGAAACGGTTATCGTTTTGCCCAACAACAAAAACATTATTCTAGCGGCAGAACAGGCAGCGTCACTGGCAGACAGAACGGTTTACGTTCTCCATACAAAAACCCTTCCCCAGGGTATGACCGCTCTCGTCAATTTTGACCCGGATGAAGACATAACCACCAATATGCGCAACATGGAGGCTGCGGCCGAAAAAGTCAAGACAGGACTTGTTACCTTTGCGGCCCGTGACTCTGACTTCGACGGCAACAAGATAAGCAAAAATGAAATTCTCGCTATAGCAAACGGAAAGATATTGTTCACCGAAACGGATCCTGTTCAGGCAGCAGCAAGGCTTATCTTAAAGCTGTCGGATAAATCCACCTCGTTTGTGACAATTATCTTTGGCGCTGACACTACGGAAGAGCAGGCGGAAACTATAAAAGCTCTCGTAAGCGAAAAGCTCGGCGAGCAAGTTGAAATCAATATAATAGACGGCGGACAGCCTGTTTATCACTTTATTCTTTCAATAGAATAATAAATTAAGGCCTGCAAATTATGATCCGCCCCTGTCAATGTAGACCAGGGAAATAATTAAAACATGGTTATTGAATAGCTACTGCCAAATGGTGGTAGCTCTTTTTATGCAGCAAACTTTGCCTTGTACTTCAGAATCCGTTTGTTCT
>NZ_JBAIZF010000011.1:0-13959 GCF_036762875.1 [Clostridium] cellulosi
CTTATTCATAGCGAATAGGAAACCTCCTTGCTTTGTTGGTGGGTTGCAGCTCAACTATAGCACAGGCTTTTCCTATTCGCTATCTTTTTTTATCCGCTAGTGTAACACATCTATTGTAATCCTACATCTGTAAAAGATATAATAAAATCCTTAATCTTGTTCTATAAAAAAAATAATACTATAATAATAGAGTCTGAGGTTTTTTGAAATATTAACCGTTTTATGCGGTTTGCAATATTACGGAGGTAAATATGAATTTTAAAGCAATAACGATTTATACAACCCATGAGGGTATAGATCCAGTTACAGGCAGGCTGTATACACTGGGCATAAACGGCGTTGAAATCGAAGACAAACAGGACTTTGAAGAATTTGTAGCTGAAAATACGCCGAACTGGGATTATATAGACGAATCTGTTTCAGAAAAGATGTCCGGCGAAACCAAAGTAAAAGCATATGTCGCCGACAACGCGTCTGGAATGGAAACCATACGCCTGATTAAGGAAAGCATGCAGGAACTGAAAAAGTTTGACACAGAGGGCAAGTTCGGCAGGCTGGACGTGGAACTTTCAACAACTTCCGAAGAAGAATGGGCGGATAATTGGAAGCAGTATTATAAACCGACCAAAATAAGCCGGCAGTTGGTCATCGTACCAGAATGGGAACAGTACGAAGCGCCAAGCGGCGTCACGGCGGTAAAAATCAATCCCGGGGCGGCTTTTGGTACAGGAACACATGAATCCACTCGCCTTTGCCTCGAATTTGTTGAAGAATTCACCACACCAAAAACGAGAATGCTCGACATCGGTACAGGCAGCGGAATTCTTGCCGTTACTGCGCTGAAACTGGGCGCAAAAAGCGCCTGCGGTATCGACATTGACGAGCTTGCGGTGAAAGCATCAATGGAAAACGCCGCTTTAAACGGCGTTGAAGACAGGTTTATATCAAGGCTCGGAAACCTTGCCGACAACGTCGACGGCACCTTTAATCTTATTACCGCAAATATTGTGGCCGATGTCATAATCCAGCTTATTCCGGATATCCCGCAGCATCTTGCTTTAGGCGGCATATTTGTCGCTTCCGGAATCATTGACTCCCGTGAGGAAGAGGTAAGAAAAGCCCTTGCCGACAACGGGCTTTATGTATTCGATTCAAAAAATCAGAAAAGCTGGGTAGCACTCGCTTGCAAAAAGAAATAATTGAGGAGAAATTATATTCATGCCGAAATTTTTCATTGACGCCGAAGAAATAAAAGATACTGCTTCCATAGTAGGTGCAGACGCCGCCCATATTGCCAAGGTTTTGAGAATGAAGGTCGGTGAACCCCTCACCGTATGCGATTGCCGCGGCTTTGATTACACATGTGAAATTGTGTCAGTAAGCCCGACGGCAGTCTCACTTAATGTTCTGGAACGCACTGTGTCCCTGTCAGAGCCAACAGTCAAGGTGACGCTGTTTCAGGGATTGCCCAAAGGTGACAAAATGGATTTAATTGTCCAGAAGAGTGTTGAGCTCGGCGTCAGTGAGATAGTGCCGGTAATCACCAGAAGGAGTGTTTCAAGGCCGGACAAAAAAACACTGCTGCGCAAAATCGAGCGCTGGAACAAGATAGCCGCCGAAGCGGCAAAGCAGTGCGGGCGCGGTATTCTGCCCAAAGTTGCCGACGCTGTTGACTTCTATACCGCCGCCGAAATGGCAAAAGACATGGACTTGCCGATAATGCTCTATGAGCGCAGCGGAGGCACGATGGGTGACCTGCTTTCCGGCTGTATCGGCATAAAAACTTTCGGCGTAATGGTAGGGCCCGAGGGCGGTTTTGACGATATCGAGGTCAGTTTTGCGCGTGAAAGAAATATCCGGACCGCGGGCATGGGTCCCCGCATTTTACGGACGGAAACAGCTCCGCTATCCGCCCTGTCTGTTATTATGTACGCAACCGGAAATTTATAAAAGCCGATAAAAGTTTAGGGCGCCCTTTGGGCGCCCCTTTTTATTCCCACACCGTTATAACTTTTCCCTCGTCAAGGCTTTTCTTGACATCAATAGCGCGCTGGTTGGAAGAGCCGCGAAACTTCAAATCATAGCTTTTAAGCGACGCTATGAACGGCCCGTCCACAAGCACGTCAGTCTCGTTTAACAAATCCCTGACGGCGTCGTCTTCCTTTGCTTTTTCGACAAGGTGTTCAAACAGATAACCTGTAAAGGTTACTACATCAAGGCCGGCTTCATGCGTAAGGCGCGCAATTTCGGCCATAGCCTTCGGCTGGCAGAAAGGCTCTCCGCCGCTCAGCGTGACCCCCGTCAAAAGCGGGTCTTTTTTTATCTCCGCCATGATCCTCTCGGGTGTCACTTTCTTTCCACCCGAAAAGGGCCAGGTCTGAGGGTTGTGGCAGTCCCGACAATGGTGCGGACAGCCCTGCGCGAATACAACAAATCGAATACCGGGCCCGTCTACAATGGATTCCCGGATAATTCCCGATATATTGAGCTCCGACATAATAATCTCCTTTATGGTGTTATAACCTTGGCGTCCGAGGTGCCGTCCGGCCGCCTTATAACGTCTATACGCGCGGTTATGCGCTCGCGAAGTTCACCGACATGGGAAATGACCCCGATGAGCCTTCCGGAAAGGCGCAGCTTTTCAAGCGCGTTCATCGCCGTCTCAAGGGTTTCGGTGTCGAGCGAGCCGAACCCTTCGTCAATGAACAGCGAATCGAGCCTTATGCCGCCGGAATAGGACTGCACAACATCGGACAGCCCAAAGGCAAGCGACAGCGACGCCAAAAACATCTCGCCGCCGGAAAGTGTGCTTACACCCCTCTCTCCGCCGCTCCATGCGTCACCGACGGCGAGTTCGAGGCCTTTTGTGCCGTTTCCCCGCGTCGGCGAGGCAGCCCTTATGAGGGTATAACGCCCCCGGCTGAGCTGTGACAAATGGATATTGGCGCACGCGACAATATCGTCGAGCATAAGGCCGAGCACAAACTGGTGGATCGGCGTTTTGAGAGGATTGCCGCCGTTGGCAAGCCCGCTCAGGTGGTCGTAAAGCGAGAATTCCTGCCTGAGTTTCTCTTCCCTTTCCGCGTTCTCCCTAAGGCTTTTCTTCACATTTTCAAGGCTCTTGAGCCTTGCTTCAAGCGCGCCTTTCTGGGACTGCGCTTCGGCGTTGCGCTCCCTCGCCTCCTGTTCACTCCGCCGCAGGCTTTCGATGTCGGGGCGGGATACGCCGGAAAGTTCCTTGTTAAGCGACACTACCTTGTCCTTTTGCAGATTTATCTCCCGGTCAAAGGATTCTATTTCAGCTTTTAATGCCTGATACTCTTCTTCTGTTAATGTAAGCGCTTTCACATCCGTATCCCGCGGAAGATGCAGGTTCTCAAGGCAGCCGATATACTCCTTTTGTGCCTTTTCAAAGGCGGCCTCCGCCGTCTTTGCCACATCCTGCGCTGCCTTTTGCCGTTCGAGCGCACCGGAAAGGGCGCTTTTCGCTTTTTCCAACCGGTCACGGAGCGCTTTCACAGTCTGTGAAATGCTCTCGCACTGCTCTTTCAGCGCATTAATCTTTCGCTCGACCTCAGCGGCGTCCCTCAATTCTTCGGGAACGGAGGCAGTCAGCAATGAATATCTCTCTTTAAGCGCTGTCACAGCGGCTGACGAGTCTTCCGCCGCTTTTTTCAGCTTCTCGCACTGTTCGCGGGCTGCGGCAAGCTCATTCTCAGCCCTCTTTTGCTGCGCTTCTAAATTCTTTACCCGTTCCGCGGCCTCATTGGCCTCTGACAGCGCCCTTTTGACGGCTTCCAGTCTCTGTTGGGCTTCCGGCAAGCTGTAACTTAAGTTTTCGCATTTGGAGAGCAGTTCCTTGTACTGTTTGTTGGCAGAATCGAATTTACCGCGTATCTGTGCGCCGTCTTTTAGAACAGCTTGGTGTTTTTTCTCAAGCCCATCGACAATTGTCTTTTGAGTCTCAATCTCCTCTTTTGACGGCACACCTGTAACAGCCGTGGCGGGGCATGGGTGTGAAACCGAGCCGCAGACCGGACACTTTTCGCCGTCAACCAACGTCTGTGAAAGGCGGTATGCGGCGTCGGAGTCCAGTGCCGCCTGCATAGCTTCAAGCGCCTTTTTCTCGTTTTCAAGGTTTTGCTTCAGCGCTTTATACTCTGCACGCTTTCTATTAAGTTCTTTTGAAAGCTCATCAACTGAACTTTTCAGCTTTTCAAGGTTCTTTAGCGCATCTATATTGGCCTCAAGTTCCTTTTTCTCAGCAGTCAGGTCGGGCAGGTGTGCAATATACTGTTCCCTGTCTTTCTGGATACTCGCTTTAAGCTTCTCTATCTCCGACTCCAGCCTTTTGACCTTCTCCGATTCCAGAACCGCCTTTTCCCGCGCGCTCTTTTCCTCGCTGCCCTTGTTCTTGAGATCCGCCGCCGCGGCACAAAGCGCCCGCGCCGGCTCCAGAATTCCCTCAAGTCTCGCGATATCTCCCGCCATTTTCTTAAGTTCCTGGTCTTTCTCGTCGCACGAGGCGGCCTGCTCTTCGGCCTTTTTCGCCTCCAGCTTTGCGGCTTCAAGGGCCTTTTCGGCTTCCGCAAGCTGGGACTTTGCTGTACTTAATGTTGTCTTTGACTCGGTGAACGCATTATAGTACGGGAGCAGTTCCCGCGCCTTTTCGGACAGGGAAAGCCTCTCCCTTTTTTGCTCTATGCTATCCTTCTTTTTTGAAAGCTCTTCAAGATTCCGCCGCGCCGCCTCAAGCTCGCTGAACTTATTTTCAATCTGTTCCGCGCGGCGCAATTCCGTGAGCTTTTTGTTATATTGTTTCAAAAGGGACTCGATATCCTTATTTAAACCCTCAAGCTGTTCGCCTGCTGCGCGTATAGCCTCCTCGAGCTGCTCTACATTTTCACACTCTACACTTCTGCAAAGGGTGATGGTCTCGTCCGCGCACTTTTGCAGCTCATCTCCCAACGATTTCGCTTTTTGCGCCAGCGCTTTTGAAAAGGCCTGCCAGCGCGCCGTTCCGAAAAGCGTCTCGAGGATTTTTTGCTTTTCCGTAGAAGGTGACGTCAAAAGCCTCCTAAACTCTCCCTGGGGCAGCACCACTACCTGCGAGAACTGCTCGTTTGAAAAGCCAAGCAGTTCTTTGGCCTTGTCCTTCATTTGCGCGCCGGAGCAAAGAAGCTTCCACTCGCCCCCGTCCATCACAGAGCAGTTTTCCTCGTAATCGGTCACTTTGTCTATTTCGCCGGTGCGCCTTTTTACTTTTCTAATCCGCATAGAGCGTTCAAATTTATAGACCGTGCCCGCCTTCTCCATTTCGAACACGACCTTTGTTTCAAGGTCGTCCGGTGCGCCGACCGTCCGCATGTCCCTGACGTCACGGATTGAGCCGGCGGCACGCCCGTACAGCGCATATGACATTGCGTCAAGAATAGTGGACTTGCCGCAGCCGGTTGCGCCCGTAATCAGGAACAGCCCGCTCTTGTAGAGCTTCGTGAAATCTATTTCGGTATTTTCGAGATACGGCCCGAACGCCTGCATTATAATCTTTCTTGGTTTCATACCTCGTCACCCGCCTTTTCCATCAGTTCATCGAACACACGAAGCTCATCCTCTTTCGGCTCAATCCCGCAGACCTGGCGCAGAAATTCCTCAAAAAGCAGCTTATCCCCCGAACCGGTGCGCAGATTCTGTTTTAAGCTCTCGCGGTCGCCGTCGCCTGCCGTCAGGTCAAGCCAGCCCGGGTGCAATCCAAGCACATTGGGATAGTGCTCCCGCAGCAGCGCCATCGGTTCAAAGACCGGCCGCGTGTCAAGCAGATTCGCATAAATAAAGTCGTCCCTATTGCTGTCCTTTTGCGCCGCGCCGATTATATCTTTGATTGTCCCGGTTATTGTGCGCATGTCATGGAGCGGTTTTATTGGGATAAGGCGGCGTTCAATGGTTCCGTCCTTTATATCAAGCAGAACAAGTGATTTTTTCTGATGTTCCTCGTCAAAGGAGTATTTCAGCGGAGACCCGCTGTAGGCGCCGTTTTTGCCAGAGCGCTGCGGGCCATGAAGATGCCCGAGCGCCACATAATCGAACTTGTCGAACAACGACGGGTCCACCTCGTCGCTTCCCCCGACGGAGAGGGGCGATTCGGACTCACAGGTGACGCCGCCCGCCGCAAAACAGTGGGCGACAAGGATATTGACAGCGCCGTTAACAGGCTTTATCTGTTCCATAACGGCGGCAAAGGCGGCATTTTGTCCCCTTATGTCATCCCGCGCCAAGATATCCCTTGCTATCGCCGCGTCAAAATAGGGCAAAAGGTGTATGTAAACCGCCGTATCCTTATCTTCTATAAGAATAGGGTCGGTGTCGAACGGCCGTGCTGAAATATAAAGTCCCTGAGGGCGGAGCAGCTCGGCATAAACAGCCAGCCTGTCGGCGCCGTCGTGGTTTCCTGCTATGACAGCCGTTTTTATTCTTCTTGTCAAACAAATCTCCTTGACCGTGCGGCTGAAAAGCTTGACCGCTTCTGCGGGCGGCACCTGACGGTCAAAAATATCACCTGCGATAATCAGTGCGTCGGGGCGCTCCTCGTCGAGAACCGGCAAAAGCACATTGTCTATAAAATACTCCTGTTCAGGCAACATTGACCGCCCCATAACAGTCTTGCCTAAATGCCAGTCGGACGTGTGAAGAATTTTCACTTGCGAGCCACTCCCCATTCTTAATTCTGCCGCCGCAGTATTAATCCAAAGGGGCTGTCCCATCAACGAATTGCCCGATAAATGCCCTTTAAGGGGTAACCCCGTCATATCGGGCAATTGCGGTTGTTCGCGCGTTTAAGACAGCCCCAATTAAACATTATTAAACTGAAATATTACTCAAGCTTTATTACGTTGTCGAACACAGTCTCGATTTGAGCCGAAATTCTGAAATTCTTATGGTAGTTGCCGAAAATCCATTTTTTATATTTGCACTTCTGACGAATACATTCAAGATATACATTGAGCGAATTTAAGTCGTAATCCTTGCCCTCAAGGTATCTCCTGAAAGACGTGGGCGCCTCGTGCGTTATAATATAATCCACCTTCCAGTCGTTTTCAACGAGGTTGGATATGCCTTCCTTCATTTCTTCCTCCGACGGAAGCTCTTCTTTCCACCATGACCTATTGGGAATACGCATATCAGAATCTGTGCTTTCGCCGCCGCCGAAAGTGAATATCTTTTTGCCGTCGATGGTATAGACTTGTCCGCGCATAAGGTGAATAAGATTGCCTGAAATTACATGCACCTTACCGCCGTTCCACATCGTTACCGGATATTTGTAAAGCAAATCAAAATTCTCGTGTGCGCCGTCAATAAACAGTATGTCGTGTTTGGATTTTCCGAGCTTTTTAAGGCTGCGCAGCTCGTCCTTTCCGCCAGTCCATATAAGACCAAAATCACCGCAGACTATTATATGGTCGTTCTTTTTTATCCGCCCGTATTTGCGGCCGGTAAAATCCTTTATGTCACCATGGACATCACCGGTAACAAAAAACAAGTGCAATCCCCCGATTCCGGCGCATATTACGCCAAAGACTTAAAATAAAGCATTTAAGGCAGTATGTAATTCTGCGTGCCGACGATTTTGCCGCCCTTTAAGAAAACACGAGGAACGCGTTTCCCGATAAGGCAGGCCGTTTCATAGTTGATTGTCCCCATAAAATCAGCTAATTCCTCCATCGTCACGCAGTTGTCTCCGTCCCTGCCGATAACCGTCACAATCTTGTTTTCGGCGGCTTCAGGAATATCAGTAACGTCAGCCATACATTGGTCCATGCAGACGCGCCCTATGATACGCGCGCGCTTGCCGGCTATAAGAACATCTGCCTTGTTTGATAGGCTGCGGGCAAACCCATCGGCATATCCTACCGGAAGCGTTGCCACACGTTTTTTGCCGTCGGTTACATATTTCATGCCGTAGCTTACCGCTGTACCGCTCTCAAGGGTTTTCACCTGCGACACAATCGTTTTAAGTGACATTACCGGTTTTAATTCAATTGGCAGGGGCATCCCCTCAGCAGGCGTCATACCGTAGAGTATTATCCCTGGGCGCACCATATCAAGCTGCATTTGCGGGAAATTGAGAAGCCCCGCGCTGTTGCAGCAATGGCGCAAACGGAATTTAAGTCCTCTGTCGCCAAGCTTTTGTATAATGTCAGTAAACCGTTCGAACTGGATTTTTGTAAAATCCTTTTCAGGCTCGTCGGATACCGCAAAGTGGGTAAATATGCCCTCAAGGTCAAGAGCGGGCAGGTTTGAAACCTCCATTATCTCATCAATGCTGCCGGCATTTTTTACAGGGTCGTGATAAAGAAATCCTATACGGCTCATGCCTGTATCAATCTTTATATGAACTTTCAGCGTACCGCCCGCGCTCTGAGCCGCCTTTGAAAGCTCCTTTGCGTACTGCAAACTTAATACTGTCTGGGTTATGCCTTTTGCAATCATCTCGCCGGCGTATTCGGCGGGGGTGTAGCCAAGTATCAGTATCGGTTTTTTGATGCCGCTGCCCCTGAGCTGCAAGGCCTCCTCCATATTGGAAACGCCGAAATAATCCGCTCCGAGTGCCTCAAATTCCCCGGCTACAAACGGCGCGCCATGCCCATAGGCGTCGGCTTTGACTATGGCCATCAACTTGCAGTCTTTATGTATGTAGTTCCGTATGGCATGATAGTTGTGCGCTAAACAGTCGGCGTCAACCTCAGCCCAAGTTCTTTTAAGAAAGCAGGACAATTAAATTACCTCCGGTAGTCAAAAAAATTAGCAAGTCAAAACAGTACAATACCGTTTGGCTCTGTGCAAGTATCTATATATCCAAAATTAACAAAAGTACATATTTATAATTATATTACTTGGGGCCTAAAAATCAACTCAAAACGGTTAAAATTAAAAATTGGATTTGGGGTCTCGTGCTTGCCAGTTACACGCGTTTTCGTATATAATTGAAATCTATACAGGACAATTATCTGAAAAGGCGGTAAAAACAGTGGGTGTCATAATTCATAAGAACAACCGAATAGATTCGCTCGACGCTATAAGGGGCGTCGCCATCCTCGCAATGGTATTTTATCACGCGCTCTATGACATTGACGATATCTTCGGGTATCATATCCCGATACTTGACACCCTGCTGTTCGAAATAGTGCGCCAGCCGTTCACCTGGGCGTTCATCCTCCTTGCGGGCATATCCTCAAGGTTTTCCCACAACAATATAAAGCGCGGCTTAAGGGTACTGTTTTTCGGCCTTGTTGTTACCGCGGTGACGGTTATATTTATACCGAGCCAGTCAATTTATTTCGGTATCCTGCATTTTATGGGCATTGCGATATTGCTTTTTGAACTGATAAAGCCGGCATGCGACCGTATTCCGCGCAAAGTCGCCTTTGTCATCTGGTCATTTTTGTTTGCCATAACTTTTACAATGCCTGAATCCCATGTCATCGGGTTCCCCGGCATTATCGGCATAGCACTTCCGGAATTTTTGCAGAACACGCCCCATCTCTATGCGCTCGGTTTTCCTGACGCCAACTTCTTTTCAGCCGATTATTTCCCGATGATACCGTGGTTTTTTATGTTCCTCATAGGAACGGTTATCGGCGTTCCTATAAAAAACCGCCGCCTTCCCGAAAAGTTCTATACCGTCCGCGTGCCTTTCCTCGCAGCGGCGGGGCGCAATACGCTGCTCATCTACGTTCTGCATCAGCCCATTATTTACGGCCTGCTTTACGTTATTTTCAATGTATTTTTTAAGTAACCTGCATGCTGTTTGACATATGCGATAGAATATTTATATAGGATATTTTTGCAAAAGATTTGTTTTTGTCTGTATGGAGGCCTTTTTAATGCGCAGGATTTTTGATTTTCACTCCCACGCCTATCCTGAAAAAGTTGCGATAAAATCTGTTGACTTTCTCAATAATTATTACAATGTCAACTGTCAAGGCAGCGGCACAATGGACGACCTTTTGGATTCGGCACGAAGCGGAGGGGTCGGATATTTGCTGGTGCATGCGGTGGCCACAAAGCCGACGCAAGTCGAAAACGTAAACAACTGGATAGCGGCGCACCTATCAGAAAACATCTTCGGGTTCGGAACGATTCATCCCGCATATGAAGGCGGGATTTTAAAGGAACTGGACCGTATCCGTTCCCTCGGTCTGCGCGGTCTTAAACTCCATCCTGATTTTCAGGGCTATTATGTGGACGACCCGTCCATGGATATCATCTATAAAGCCATTGAAGGCAAAATGCCCGTTCTGATACATACCGGCGACAAAAACACCGATTTTACGTCACCGAGGCGGCTCGCAAACGTACTCGACCGGTATCCAAACCTGACTGTTATATCCGCTCATCTCGGCGGCTACTCTGAATGGGACGAGGCAGAGAAATATATAATCGGGAGAAACTGCTATATCGACACGTCCAGCTCTATATGGGCGCTGCCGAAAGAAAGGGCAGTCAATATTATAAGAAAACACGGCGTCGATAAGGTTTTGTTTGGCACCGATTACCCGCTTACCAGACACAAGGATGAGCTTGAACGGTTTTTAAGTTTAGGGCTTACTGAAGAGGAAAACAACAAGATATTATTTGAAAATGCGAAAAGGCTTCTCGGCCTTGATATCTGAAAAAGATAGACAAAAGGGCTGCCGCAATGCGGCAGCCTTTTTTGTTTTGTACTACGTATGCCCCAATGGGTATTATCATGCGAAAGAAAGCCAAATGGCGATTATCTATTCTCTCAAGCCAAACGGCAAACATTTTGAAGCTCAAGAACCTACCTATATTTTTGCAGAAAATCATACCTTATCTATAAAAAATGATATAATAATGGGTAATTATTATACATGCAGGTTCTTTACCGGAGGGTCTTATGCGCAGAGTTGTTTTTCTTGTTGATATGAATGCTTTTTATATCAGCTGTGAGCAGATGCGCCACCCTGAAATCCGCTCAAAGCCTGCCGCTGTAGCCGGTGACCCCAAAAAACGCAGCGGAATCATTCTTACGGCAAATTATGAGGCGCGGGCATATGGGGTTAAAACCACAATGACAATCGGGGAAGCCCGAAAACGCTGCCCCGACATCATTTTGCTGAAACCCGACCACCATTTCTACAGCGAAGTGTCTTCCCGCGTTATGGATATCTTAAGCTCCTATACTCCGGTCCTACAGCAAAACAGTATCGATGAGGCTTGGCTCGACATGACCGGCAGCGACAGGTTATTCGGCGAGCCTTCCGCCGCAGCAAAGAAAATAATGGACGAGATCCTCTCTAAACTCGGTCTTTGGTGCTCGATAGGCATATCGGAGAACAAATTTTTGGCAAAGATGGCGTCCGATATGAAAAAACCGCTCGGTATCACCGAGCTTTGGCAAAGTGAAATCAAAGAAAAACTTTGGCCGCTTCCCGTCAGCGCAATGTACGGCGTCGGGGCCAAAACTGCCTCGAAACTGAACTCTCTCGGATTATATACAATAGGTGACATGGCCACTTACGGCAAAGATATACTGCCGAGAAACTTTGGAAAATACGGCAGAGAGCTTTTCGCGCTCGCAAACGGCGAGGACAACGACCCGGTGACTCCCATCGTCCGGAATTCGATGAAATCAATAGGACGCTCGACAACCATGCCGCGGGACATCACGGACATAGAAGAAGCCCGCAGCGTTATCCTCGCGCTGTCAGAAGAGGTTGGGGCAGACGCTCGGCGCCATAACAAAAAAGGCACTACTGTTCAGTTGACCCTCAAGTATTCCGATTTTACTTGTATAACGCGCCAATCCCAAATCCCGGCGACATATCTTACTAAGGAAATAAGCAATGCGGCTGCAGCCCTGCTTGAAAAAAACTGGACCGGACGCCCTGTGCGTCTTATCGGCGTTTCGATAAGCGGATTCGGAGGCGACATGCCGGAACAGCTCTCATTCTTTTCTGACACCATCTCCGCTGACGCAAAAGAAGAAAAACTTGAAAAGACCATCGACACCTTGCGCGAACGGTTCGGCTACAATACTGTAAAGCGTGCGTCGCTGCTCGAGAATAAAAGGAAAAACAAAAAATAAAGTGCTGCCTTAAAACAAAAGACAGCATATCAAAACCAGCAATAATTCTTTTATAAACGCCGGCAATCGGCTGCGGATTCCCCGCTTTACTCCGCCGCTGATTGTATTGTCAAGTTAAGTGCACCCGGGTCGTTTTTTAAGTCGATGATCTTCATTTCTTTTCTGTCAAATACTTTAACGACTGGACGAAGCGCGCAATCGGAGTAATTGAATTTTACATAACCTTTGTTGCCGTTGCTCAGCATTATTTTTGTTCCCACCGGAAAAGCCGCTACCTTTCTGGTAAACACCTTTACGATATCCGGGTCAAAAAGTATGCCGCCGTTAGCCATGATATACTCAAAGGCCTCATAAGGCATTACTGCGGGGCGATAGGGCCTGTTTGAAATTAAGGCGTCGTAAACATCTGCTATCGCGATAATTCTTGCAAAAAGGCTGATTTGGTCACCTTTCAGGTGCCCCGGATAGCCAGTTCCGTTCCATCTTTCGTGATGATGTAATACTCCCTGCCTAATTCTTGCATGAATTCCTCGTTTCTCGCTTAACATAGAAAAACCGGTTACAGGATGATTTTTTATCGCGTTGATTTCCTCTTCTGAAAGGCTGTTGCTGCTCTCGAGGAGTTCCTGGTCGTAATTATTAAGTCCGATATCGCAGAATGCAGCACATATGCCGAGCATCCTTAATTCCTGCTTTTTCATATTCAGGCCGGTTCCAATTATCATGGCGATCGTCGTCATATTGATCGTATGATAGTATCTATAATCTTTCTCGGTTTTAAATTCATAAATATCATAAATCGGTTTTGCGCAGAAAAATATCTCATCGGCTATATGCTGCACGGCAGCTACGGCCTCATCAACAACATTGTCGGTTTCACCCCAATTTGACGCGGCCTTTAAATACATAGTCCGGATATTCTTGACCGCATTCATCCTGGTTTCGGGTTTAACCACCGGCGTTATTTTAATATCATCAGTCAATTCATCTTCAATGTACAGCCCATTTATCCCAATTTTGTGAAGCCTGTCAATATATGTCCTATGCAGCGGCTGTCCCCGTCTTAACAGCAGGAATCCATTAGTATCAAAAATATCTTGGCCCAGAAGCATGCCTTCCTTTATTTTCGATACATTGATATATCTCATGTTTGGTTACCTCTGTGATGATGAATAGATTGTAATGTCAGTGAGATAAATTGAAATGTAATAAAATGTCTATTCAATTTTTACTTAAGTAATATTCAGACGCATATTGTATAAGCCGCCTTTTTTAGGTCGGCACATTCGCTGCATATATGACAATTATTTATACAGCAAGGCAATTTCTGACGTTATTTTTCGTTCTGAATATTTAAAAAAGTGTAAAAAGCGACGGCTATTAAGATAATAAAAATTACCTTTATGCACCTCAAACAAACTTCTTTCCCTTTTCAAATAAAGTCCTTTTATAGACAGCCCTCAAACCCTTGAGAATACTGGCTTGTTATTCTCTTCCAATTTCCCATTTAATTCCTTTTTCCTTATTCCTTACTTCCTAAAGTCCTTTCATTCCTCAATTTTTAGGGCAAAAAATGAAAATAAAGTGCTTTTAGTATTGAGGGTTAAGGGGGAAGGGTTAAGGAGAGATTTTACCCATTTTTCATTCCATTTTCTTTTCCATTCAATCTTCTAATCCATTGATTTTTCTGGCTTTTAGCCTTATTCCTTGTTCCTTATCCCTTAAAACTTCTAAACAAAAAACATGGCCTACAGGGTATTTCCTTATCCCTAATAAACCATGTTTCCTAAAAGTACTTTATTTACTCCCTCTCAAACATTTGAAAAATGAAAGGAGTTTATTTGATGTAGACA